>NZ_JAOSIQ010000001.1 GCF_030586845.1 Candidatus Phytoplasma bonamiae
CTCTTCGTAATAAATCATTTAAATAAATAATATTTATTTAAATATCGTTTAATATTTAATAATTTTTATAATATATAGAATATTATAATAAATAATAAAATATCATCTTCAGTTTTCAAAGAAGTAGTTAAACTTAAAATTATATGATCTTACTTAATATACACAAAGATAAAATAAACATAATTTCAAGGTTATTTTTTCCAAAGTATAAAGTAACACAATAATTGTAATTTAAAAAATTCATATTGTCAATATTTATTGGACATTTTATTTCCAAAAATTTATTTTATCAAAACAATAATTAATTATTCTTTTTAAAATCAATTATTATTTTAAATAAAGATTCTACAGAATTTGTATTAATAAAAATCTCTATTAGTCGTTTGAAAAAACAAAAATTGGAAGTAATTAAATTAATATTTTCCGGATTCATCTTTTGCAAAACATATTGTGATAAAACCAAATTAGAGTCGCGACCTACACCTATCTTTAATTTTAAAAAATCTCGTGTTTTCAAAACCTCTATAAGATTTTTAATACCATTATGACCACCATAATTTCCATTTTGTTTGATTTTAAACTGACCTATATTTAAATTAATTTCATCATGAACTATCAAAATATTCGACAATTCAATCTGATATTTATCTATAATTTTTTTCACAGCTAAACCTGATAAATTCATATAAGTTTTAGGTTTAATTAATAAAAAATTTTGATTATCCATACAACATTGATAAATTAAATTAAATTTATCATTTTTTATTTCAATTAAAATAGATTTTTGAAATTCTTTTAATAAATAATCAATTAACATAAAACCCACGTTATGAGGAGTAAAATGAAAATTTACTCCCGGATTACCTAATCCTACAATTAATTTATACATCCAAAATAATACTCCATTAAAATTGTTTCTTTTGATTCAAATTTATTAAATAAAAATAAATAAATATTCCAATTCTTCAAAAATCAGAAATTATATTTATCAAAATAAATCAAATTGATCAATTATTAAATATTCATGATCTTAATTTAATATTATTTATAAATTTATAAATAGTATCCATAGTTAAAATAATTATAATGCATAAACTTAAATATAAATAATGTTTAAAATTAATGAAAGTAGTCCCAAAAAAATTATTTAAAATGGTTAAATTTTGAGAAATCAAAATAAATAACATTAATTCACATAAAATTCCGACAAACAGAAGATTATTTTTTTTTGTAAAATTTTGCCAAAAATAAAATTTATCAGATCGGCAAGCAAAAACATTACCTATTTGCGAAAAAATTACCGCACCAAAAGCCATAGTAGAAGCAAAAATAAACTCAGATTGTTGGGCAATAATTTTAAAAGGAATGTTTTTATGCATTAAAGACCAACCGCCATAATATAAAAAAAATATTAAAGCTAATATACCTTCTACAATACCTAAAAAACCATAACTTCTTTTCAACAATTTAGCATCTAACAAATGATCTTTAGAAGTTCGAGGTTTTTGAGACAATAAATTTTCCTCAGGTTCTTCCGCTCCTAAAGCTATAGCAGGTAATAAATCCGTAATTAAATCTATAGCTAAAATTTGCATAACAGTTAAATAAAGTGGTATTTTAAATAAAGCCATAAAAATAATTGGGAAAATTTGCGGAACATTAGAGCAAAAAACATAACTAATAAATTTTTTAATATTAGCATAAATAGCTCTGGATTCTATTACTGCTTTTGGTATGGTAGAAAAATTATTATCTAACAAAATCATATCAGCAGCATTTAAAACAACATCTTTAGTATCTTTGCCCATAGTAATACCAATATGAGCAGCTTTCATAGCTAAAATATCATTAACACCGTCACCAATAACTCCCACAATCTCGTTATTTTTGACATATGCTTCAGTAATTTTCAATTTATGTTTCGGAGTGGTACGAGAAAAAAAGATTGGAACTTTAGTGTTTAAAACTTTTTGCAGTTCTTGAACCGACATATTATCCAATTGAGAGCCATCAATATTTAAAAAATTATCATCTTTAATCAAACCCACTTTTTTACCAATTGAAATAGCAGTTGGGCCATAATCTCCAGTAATAACAGTAATTTTTAAACCAGCTTTTAATAAATCTTCAACAGCCTGACGAACTTCTATTTTCGGAGGATCAAAATTAATTGCAAAACCTAAAAATACCATATCTTTATCTTGATTTGATTGTTCAGATTCTTCTATTTTTTTATAAGCAATAGCTAAAATACGATAACCTTGACTAGACAATTCCTCATTACAACGAACAAAATAATCTTTATCATTATCTTTGAATTCGCTAACTTTATTATTGCTGTACTGAAAATTACAACTATTTAAAATAACATCAGGAGCACCTTTAACAAAAAGATATTTATTATTAATGTCATAATATTCTTGAGATACATTAAGAACTAAAACACTCATTTTTTTATTTTCTGAATTAAAAGGGGTGATTTTATCAATAATAAAATTTTTACGAATATTTTGAATATTAAAACCGTATTTAGTAGCTGCAACCAATAAAGCTGCTTCTGTAGGATTACCAATAATATTAATATTATCAGAATTTGCATCAATTAAGTTAGCTTCCGAACACATAATAGTAGCTATTAACATCTTAGAAATAATTTTATTATGAGTTAAAATATCACCATCATTATTATCAAATTTTCCTTCTTTTTGCAATCCATGACCGGTAATATCCACGCAACCTCCAGGAAATAATAATTTTTTACAAGTAATCTTATTTTCCGTTAAAGTTCCTGTTTTATCAGTACAAATTACTGTAGCAGAACTTAAAGTTTCTACAGAAAATAATTGTTTAATCAAAGCTTTTTGCTTTGACATCCTTTGAGTACCAATAGCCAAACTTAAATTAATAGTAGGCAATAAACCTTCAGGAATGTTAGCTACTAACATACCTAAAGCTACTACAACAGCTGATTTAAATGCTGATAACCAACTAGATTCACCTTGAAACTTAAAACGCCATAAACAAATTAAACAAACAAAAATAGCTAATGAAGCTGCCAAAAAACTAATTCTTTTAACTACTCTATGTATTTCTAATTCTAAAGTACTAGTACTTTTATTAATATCACGAGCTAATCGAGCTACTTCTCCTATTTGAGTATTTTCTCCAATAGCATAAACAATACCTTTAGCACTTCCTTGAGCTACTGTAGTCCCAGCATAAACTAAGTTAGGGATTTCAAAAATATTATCCTTTTGATCGTTTTTCAAAGCATTTCTATTTAAAGGAATAGTTTCTCCTGATAATGTCGAATTATCTACAAAAAAATTATTAGCTTCTATCAAACGAACATCTGCAGGAATAATAGAACCCATTTCTAAAAAAATTAAATCTCCTATAGTTAATTGTTGTGTATCTAAAATCTCTATTTTATTATTTCTATAAACTTGAATTTGTTTAGGAATCATATCACTTAAAGAAGATAAAATTTTTTCTGCCTTATATTCTTGAAAAAAAGAAAAAATACCATTTATAATTACAACCGAAATAATAGCTATACCAATAGCTTTTTCATGAATAATAAAAGCTAAAAAACCTGCAATCCATAATAAAATAGCAAACATTGAAAAAAATTGTTTAATAAATTGTTTAAAAAAAGAAAAATTTTTACTCTGCTTCATCACATTTAAACCATATAATAATTGTCTTTGACGAACTTCTTCTGTTGTTAAACCTGATTTTTGCATTTGAAAATAATCCCAAATCTCATCCAAAGATAAACGACTAATTTTAATAATATTTTCTTTGTTCATATATTTACCTCATTAATTTAAAATATTAAACAAATTATTAATAAAATTTGTTCTAGAAAATAGATAATCAATAATGAAATCGGTTTTAATTCTCAAAAAAATAATAGTAAATTAAAAACCAAACAAATATTAATTATATTATTCTACTATTTAACCACACTAAAACATCATGACAAATTTGAAACTTTTCGATATCATGAAATAAATTATGATATGTTTCATGATACAATTTTAATTGTTTATCCTTAGAATGAATAGAATCTAAAAGATAAATGCCATTTTGATAAGATACTACTTTATCTTTAATACCATATAATAATAAAACAGGAGTTAAATAAGAAAAAAAATTTTTTTTTAAATAACGCATACTTAAAACTAATAAATTTCTTAATAAACGATAACTAACAGATTCTAAACGATAAGGATAATAACCTATATCTAAAGGAATATGGGATATTTTAGAAGAACTAAAATTAAGTTTTTTTCTTTTCAATAAACTAAATACATAAAAAGGATAATTTAATAAACGATTTGAAATTTCTCTACTAGGAGCAGCGCTAATAATAACTCCATCTATATTTTTATATTTAATAACATAATTATTGGAAATAATTCCGCCCATACTATGACCAAGTAAAAAAGTTTTCATAGGATACATTTGTCTTACATATTGAACTAATTGCGCTAAATCATCTAAAAAAATATGAAAATCTTTAATATCTCCTCTTTTACCTAAACTTTTGCCATGGCCTCTAACATCATAAGCAATTACATTAAAATTATTTTTAAATAAAAAATCAATTAAAAATGAATAATCATAAGAACTTTCGCCTAAACCATGAGTAATAATAATATTAGCTTTTGCTTGTTTAGATATTGACCAAACAACATTCAAATAAGAATTATTAAATAACATAACAACAAACCATTTTATTTAAAACATTAAATTTATCTTTTTTTTATTAACTTTTGATATTGTAATAAATATTTATTATATTTTTCTTTTTCTTCTTGAACTTTTAATTTATTAGCCTTATTTAAAAAAGATTTATTTTTTAAAAGATTTTCACTTCTTTTTAACTCATCTAAAATTTTATTAATTTGAAAATTTAAATTTTTATTCTTGGATTTTTGATTAATTTTGAATAAGATTGTTCGTTTTATAAAAACAAAAATATTTTGATCTGCGAACAACAATTCATATTCAGAAATACAAGGAGAAATAGTTTCTAATTGTATATCAGATGCTTTAAACAATTTTTTCAATTCAAATAACATCTTTTGAAATTCCTTTAAATAAGACGTAGGAACTTCTAAATATAATTCCAACAAAAAGAGTTTATTCAAAGAATTCATTTGACGAAATTTACGAATTTTAGTAACCAATTGTTTTAAAGATTCAACAATAGATAAAGATACTAAATCATTAAATTTTAAAGGAGATAATTTTTCTGAAATAATAGAATATCCCAAACCTAATTCTTTATAAATAGCGTCTGTAACAAAAGGCATAAAAGGATGTAGCAATAATAAAATGGATTTCCAAATATAAATAATTACTTTATGACTATTAAGGATGAATTCAAAATTTTTATCATTATCTTGCCAACAAATTTTATAAAACTCTAATCCCCAATTAGCAAACTCGTCCCAAACAAAATTATATATTAATTTTCCTATCACACTAAATTCATATTTATTATATAAAACATCTATTTTTTCTAATAATATTGATAATTTAGTTAACAAAAATTTTTCTAGCAATAATAATTTATTTTGATTAAAATCTGTTTTCTGCGTTTTAAGATTATTTTTAATAAAAAAACCAATATTCCATAGTTTATTAGCAAATTTCCAACTAGAAATAATTTTATTTATATCAAAATAAAAATCTAAACCTGGAGAAGAGTTAGTTGTTAAACACCATCTTAACGAATCTATTCCGTATTGATCAATAATATCTTTAGGATCAAGGCCATTACCTTTAGATTTAGACATTTTATGACCTTGAGAATCTCTAATTAAACCATGTAATAAAACATCTTTAAAGGGTATTTTTTTTACAAAAAAGATACTTTGTAAAACCATTTTAACTACCCAAAAAGTTAAAATATCATAACCAGTTACTAAAACATCTATTGGAAAATGTTGCTGAAATAATTGCGAATTGTCAGGCCAACCTAAAGCGCACAAAGGCCATAAGGAAGATGAAAACCATGTGTCCAAAACATCAGGATCACGCACAAAATCATTACCTGGATTATCTATTTGAACTTTAACCTCGTTATTTGAATTATACCAAGCCGGAATAGGATGACCCCACCATAATTGACGCGAAATACACCAATCTTCTATTTTAGTTAACCATTGGTTAAATAATATTAAAAATCTTTTAGGAAAGAAATTAATTTTATGTTTTTTTAAAATTAACTGAGATAATTCTTTAGTTTTTAAAAACCATTGCAAAGAAAGACGTGGTTCTATAATAATACCTGATATATTAGCGAAACGAAGAGAATGATTATAATCTTCTACTTTGAATAAAAAATTGTTTTTATCTAAATCTAAAATTAATTTTTCTCGACATACAAAACGATCTAATCCTTGATATTTTCTCGCTAATTCATTCATAGAACCATCAGGATTAATACATAAAACCGCTTTTAAACCATGTTTTTGACCTAATTGAAAATCATTCAAATCATGAGCAGGAGTTACTTTTAATAATCCACTACCAAATGACATATCAACATATTTATCGGCAATAATAGGTATTTTTAAATTGGTACCAGGAACTAAAACCTTTTTACCAATAAAATGTTGATATCTTTTATCATCCGGATGACACATTATAGCTTGATCTCCGAAAATTGTCTCAGGGCGAGTAGTAGCTACTACAACATAATCATTACTTATACATTCATCTTTAATTAAAAAATATTTTAAATAAAATAGTTTACCTAAAACCTCACGTTCATGAATCTCGGTATCAGATAAAGTAGTTTGAGCACTAGAATCCCAATTTATTATTTTATAATCACGATAAATCAAACCTTCTTGATACAAAGATACAAAAACTTTTTCAACAGTAGAACTTATAGAAGAATTTAAAGTAAATTGTTCGTAAGCATAATCTAATAAAAGACCTAGATCTCGCCATTGTTGACGAATATCTTTCATATATTTTTGTTGCCATTCATAGGCATATTTCAAAAAAATTTCTTTAGTTAAATCACGAATGCAAAAACCTTTTTCTTGTAGTGTTTGTTTAATTTTAATTTGTGTAGCTATTCCCGCATGATCCATACCAGGAACAAAAAGAACATTATAACCTGTTAACATTTTTCGACGAATTAAATTATCTTGCAAAATATTATTCCAAGCATGTCCTAAATGTAATTTACCTGTAATATTAGGCGGAGGAATTACAATAGTAAAATTCGGTAAATTAGAAAAATTACTTTTTTTTTGTAATTCTTTGTACTTTAACCAATCAATATATTGATTTTTTTCAATAATTTTAAAGTCATATTTATTATTCATATAGTTTAAATTTTTCTCATTTATAATTTCCTAATAAGGATAAAATAGGTAGTAATATTCTACCACTTACAAAACAAATATTAACCAATCAATAAACTAAAATATAAAAAAAATTAAAATTTATATATTTTATACAAATATTTTTTATAATAATTTTTATTATACATGTAAACTTTTAATCATAAAACTAATAATTTCTGAAATTCCATATTTATCCCGGCAAGAACATAAATAAAAATTTTTAATACTAAGAAAATTATTATTAAAACATTCCTGAACAAACTTAATTTGAGATAATAAATGATTTTTTTTAACTTTATCCTTTTTATTTAAAATCACTACAATAGGAATTTTATATTTAATTAAATTGTTAAATATTTGCAAATCTAATAAAGTTGGACCAATATTAAAATCAATTATTTGAAAAATAATTTTAAGCTGATTATTATTGGTATTGGTAATAAAATGCTCAATCATTAACATTTGTTTAATACGTGCTTCTTTATTTCTTTTAGAAAAACCATAACCAGGCGAATCTATTAAATAAAAATAATTATTAATTAAAAAATAATTCAAAGTAGTAGTTTTTCCTGGTTTTTTAGAAAATAAAGCTAATTTTTTATGATTAGTCAAAGCATTTATTAAAGAACTTTTGCCAACATTACTACGTCCTATGAGTAAAAATTCAGGAAAATTTGAAAGAGGACGATCTTGTAAATTAGTAATACTTTTAATAAAAATAGCTTTCTTAATTATATTCATAAATTCCGATTAATCTCAAAATATCGATATTTTTAAAGTTGATTTGCCCCTTATCTTATATTTTTTATGCTTTAATTAACATAATATTCATTAATATAGAAAATTTTATAACAAATAAATCTAATTAGTAAAAAACTTTATTTTGTGTATTAAAAGCTTAACAATAATAAAATTAACTCTTTAAATTGTAATTATGATAATATTATAATATCACATCATGAAAATTAAAAATTTGAAACTTAAAATCTTAAAATAAAAAATTTTAATAATATTGCGATACTAAAAATTAGCCTTAACACACTAAAAAAAATTTACTTTTCTATAAAAATTAGAATTCCAAAGTCAAATTAAATTAATTTAATAAATACTAAATATTTATTTTTATTCAAATATCATAACTAAAAGGAAATTAAAATTAAAATAATGAATGATAAAAATGAAACTTTACAAAACAAAATATTCAAATTAACACAAGAAATTAGATTAAAAATTCAAGAATTAAACGAAATAAATTATTTACATCAATTAGACATTCAATATAATAAATTTAACAAATATTTTACAGAATTATTTAAATATATTAAAAAATGCGATTTAAAAACAAAAAAAGAATTAGGCCAAAAAATAAATGAATTAAAAACACACTCTATCTTTATTTACCAAAAAAATAAAATAAAAATTGAAAACAAACAATTACAAAAAAAAATAAAACAAGAAAAAATCGATATTACTTTGCCAGGTTTTTCATTTCCAACAGGAAGCATACATCCTCTAACAACAATAATTGAAGAATTAGAAAATTTTTTTTTAAAAATAGGTTATAAAATTTATGAAAGTGAAGAGATAGAAACAGATTTATATAACTTTGAACTTTTAAATATAAGCAAAAATCATCCAGCTAGAGATATGCAAGACTCTTTTTATCTAGACCAAAAACAAGAAAAACTTTTAAGAACGCATGTGTCTGCCATGCAAATTAAAGCTATGTTACAACATCCTAATAAACCTTTAAAAATAATTTCATCAGGAAATGTTTATCGCAGAGATAAAGATGATGCGACTCACAGTCATCAATTTACTCAATTAGATGGTTTTGTAATAGATTACAAAGCTAATTTGGAAAATTTAAAAACCACTGTTACCTCTCTAATAAAACATATTTTTGGCAAAAAACAAAAAATATTTTTTAGACCCTCTTATTTCCCTTTTACAAACCCAAGTTTAGAAGTAGATTTGATTCTAACAAAAAAAAACAAACAAAAAAGATACCTTGAAATTATGGGAGCAGGACTAATACATCCGAATATTTTAAAGCAAGGCGGATTCGATCCTAATAAATACCAAGGTTTTGCCTTTGGCATGGGAATTGAACGTCTAGCTATGTTAAAATATCAAATAGAAGACATCCGAGATTTTTATAATAATGATTTAAGATTTTTAAAACAATTTTCATTATTAAATTGAAATATCAATCTTTAATAAAGATTTATATTTAAAAAATAATTAAAAAGAGAAAATACCATGATTATCAACGAAAACATTTTAAAAAAATATTTATTCCGATCTATTCCTAAAAACTTAAAATTTCTAATTAACAATCATATAACAGAAGTAGAAAAAATAGAACTAATTCACTCCCAATTAACAATCCAGAATAACCAAAAATATATTATCGGAAAAGTTATTCAAATTATAAATCAAATAATTACAATAGATATTGGTGAAAATATAATATCTATTAATCAAAATAATAAAATTGTTAATTTGGATAATTGTTTAATAAATAAAAAAATTATTGTTTTAATAGAGCAAAAATCACAAAATATTATTTCTAATTTGAATAATAACCCAAATTCAAATATTAATGATAAAAACATTTACAAAAAAAAAATAATTTCAGCTAAAGACTTAAAATTATCTGATAAAAATTTAATAGAATCAGAAAAAAATGAAATCTTATATTTAGACGATCAAGCTCCTATTGGTGAATGCGCTTTGACATATTTAAATTTAAAAGGTTCGGTTATAAGATTAGCATTAACCCCTAATAGAGTAGATCTGTTATCACATATAGGATTCGCTAAAGATCTAAATGCTGTATTAGAATCATCTGCTCACAAATTAAATAATTTTCAAAACTTCAATGATACTCCTTGTGAATTAGATGAATTAAATCCTTTCTGTATAAACATCGAAAACAACAATTGTTATGAATATAATTTAAGATATCTAACAAATTTAACAATAAAACCTAGCCCTTTATGGTTACGCAATTTACTAATAACAAATCAAATAGAACCTATTAATAATATTATAGACGTTATTAATTTAATAATGATAGAATACGGGATACCGTTGAATGTTTTTGATGCTGAAAAATTAACTAACAAACAAATCGAAATAAGAAATGCTAAACCAAACGAAAAAATCGTTCACTTCACGAAAACATATCTTTTAAAAGATCAACAAGACATAGTAATTACTAATAACAATAATATTATCTCTTTAAATGAGATCTTAAATAACCCAGATTATGAAATCAAAGACAAAACTCAAAAAATTATTATTACAAGTAGTTATTGGAATATAGAAAATATTTCCAAAATAGCTAAATATCATCAAATAAATAATAATAAAACTTTATTATTTACCAAAGGAATCGATCAAAATTTAATTCAAAAAGCATTAGAAAAAGCTGCATATTTAATACAAACATTAACTTATGGAAAAGTGTACAATAAAATTGCATCTCAAAAAATACAAAAATATCATAATCCAAAAATAAGAATTACATTACAAGAAATTAATAAAAAAATAGGTTTAAAATTATCTTCTACTAAAATTATAAATATATTGAATAAATTAGATTATAATGTAGAATTTATATCTAAACCTTCTCATAATTATTTTATAGCACAAGCTCCAGAAAGACGTTATGACATTACAATTCCCGAAGACATAATAGCAGATTTAGTTAGATTAAAAGGTTTAAATAATAAAACCAATCAATCCACCATAAATAATTGTAAAGAACATAACCATCTACAAAAACAATTAATTAAATTAAAAAAATTTTTAGCTAACTTAGGATTTTACGAAATCAAAACTTACAAACTCATTAATCCAACAATTTTTAACTTATTTCATCATGATCAAAATTATTTATCAATTATAAATCCTATAAACGAAGAAAGAAAAATTCTTAGACAATCTTTAAGTGGAAATATGATGGAAGTCTTAGAATTTAATCATAAAAATAAAAATACAGATAATGCTTTTTTTGAAATATCAAATGTATTTTACAACAATAAAGAGATTTTGCATTTATCTTTGGGTATTAGCGGTTATTTCATAAAAAATAACTGGTTAAAACAAAATATAGAAAGTTCTTTTTTTATTTTAAAAGGAATTTTGGAAAAAATAGCTCATTTTTTAAAAATTAATTTATCGTTTTCAGTTACCAAAAAATATTTAAATTTACATCCAGGAGCACAAGCAAATATTAAAATTAATCAAAAAAATATTGGTTTTATAGGGGAAATACATCCAAAATTCAATCTAAACCATTTAAACAAAAGTTTTTTAGCCGAAATTAATCTAGATCTCATTTTAAAAAAATCTCTAAAAAATCAAATAATTGTTCATAAAATTAATAAATTACCTTATATAACTAGAGATTTAAGTTTTTGGATAAGCAAAAAAATCAATTTTAAAAAAATATTAGAAAGTTTGACCGAAGATTTTCAAAAAATTTTAATAAAATGCGAATTGTTAGATGTATATATACCAGATTCTAATTCCCACAATACAAATCCAGGATATTATTCTTTATCTTTTCGTTTAACATTAGAAAATATCAATAATGACTTAAATAAAAATACAATAGAGCAAATTATCAATCAAATAGAAAACAATTTAAAAAATAAATTTCAAGCAAAAATAAGATAAACAAAAACTATATATAATAAACAGGAGATTATCTTGTATAAAGGAATTGTTATTAAAAACTTAATTACTAAATATGTTATTATTGATTTATCCCAAAAAACAACCATAATCGCTCAACCTAAAGGCAAAATGAAAGATTTTAATCAAAAAAAAATAATAACTAAATCAATATATCATTTCCCTATCAAAATAGGAGACATAGTAGAATATGAATTTAAATATAACAGTTTTTTTATTATAAATATACAAAATCGTAAAAATGAATTAGAAAGGCCTAATATAGCCAATATTGATCAAGTTCTACTAATATTTTCTCTTACAAAGCCTAAAATAGATTTTAAGTTATTAGATAAATTTTTAATAATTCTGCAAAGACTAAATATTAAAATAATATTAATTCTAACTAAAAAAGATTTAATAAATCAAGAACAATTCCAATATATCCAAAATCAAATTTCATATTACGAAAAATGGTATTCTGTAATATATATGAACGCTAAACAAAAAGAGGATATAAATTATATAATTGAAAAATTAAAAAATAAAATAACTATTCTAGCAGGGCAAACTGGTGTAGGAAAATCAACTTTATTTAATAATTTAACTTCTCTTCAAGTTAAAACTCAACCGATCTCACTTCATTCACTTAGAGGTAAACATACCACAACAAGCGCACAATTATATATGTGTCATCAAGGTTATTTAGCGGATACACCTGGCTTTTCAAAATTAAAACTATCTAATTTAAAAACTAATGAAATTAAAAATTTTTACCCAGATTTTAATTCTATATCTGAACAATGTTTTTTCGGAAATAATTGTTTACATATCAAAGAAAAAAAATGTAAAATAATAGAAAATTATCAAAAAGGTTTAATTACCGAAAGTAGATATCTTAATTATGTATTCTTAGTCAAACAAAATAAAAAAAATAAAAATTAAAATAAGATTAATAAAATATTTAAATCCGATTTATCTATATAAAGTATTTTTTATTATATAAAACTAAATAAGCAATTATATACTAATACTTTAACTAAATTTTAATGATTATATAAATAATAAAGAAAGTCGGTTGCATAAAAAAATATGGATTTTGATAAAATAAAAAAAAGGCAAAAACAAATAAGAAATTTTTCTATTATTGCACATATAGATCATGGCAAATCTACTTTAGCTGATAGAATTTTAGAAATAACAAATACTGTTAAAAAACACGAAATGAAACCTCAATTTTTAGATTCTATGGCTTTAGAACAAGAAAGAGGAATAACCATTAAATTAAATGCTATTCAAATTAAATATAATAATTTACAAAACAAAGAATATATTATGCATTTAATTGACACACCAGGGCACAGTGATTTTCGATATGAAGTTTCTCGTTCTTTAGCAGCATGCGAAGGTGCTTTATTAGTAGTAGATGCTACTCAAGGAATACAATCACAAACTATATCTAATCTAGAATTAGCTTTAGAAAATAAACTTATAATTATACCTGTTATAAATAAAATAGATTCCCCTAACGCAAATATACCTAAAATTCAACAAGAAATTCGAAATCTTCTAAAAATAGATATAAATTCAATTATATTAGCGAGCGGAAAAACAGGAATAGGAATTCAAAATGTTTTGGAAAAAATTATAACCAATATTCCTTATCCTAAAGGAAATCCCCAAGCACCGTTACAAGCTTTAATTTTCGATTCAAAATTTAATAATTATAAAGGAGTAATACCTCATATTAGAATTATAAACGGAACTATTAAAAAAGGAGATCGTATACGCTTTATTAAAAGCAAAGCTGTGTATGATGTTATAGAAGTAGGTACTTTTCAACCCAATCCTGTTATAAAACCTTTTTTAACCACAGGAGATGTAGGTTACTTAACTGCTTTTATCAAAAATATTGATGATGTCAAAATCGGCGACACCATTACTTTAAACAAAAATATTGAAGTTCAAGCATTACCAGGCTATAAAATTATTAATCCTGTAGTTTTTTGTGGTTTTTATCCTGCCGAAAGTAAACAATACATTAATCTTCAAGAGGCATTACAAAAATTAAAATTAAACGACTCATCATTAATTTACGAAAAATCTAATTCTAATATTTTAGGCATGGGGTTTCGTATTGGTTGCTTAGGCTTATTACATATGGATATTATTAAAGAAAGAATTACTCGTGAATTTCAAATAGAAGTTATCATTACTGCTCCTTCAGTTATTTTCCATGTTTATACCAAACAAAACCAAAAAATTATTATAGATAACCTGCAAAAATGGCCTCAAAATCAAGCTATCGAAAAAATAGAAGAACCTTTTATAAAAGCTTTTATCACATGTCCTGAAAAATACATAGGTTCAGTAATGAAAATAACACAAAATAAAAGAGGAATTTTACACAATATTAAATATTTAGAAAACCAAAACGCAATATTAACATATTTATTACCTTTTGGAGAAATTATTTATGATTATTTTGATCAATTAAAATCTACTACTCAAGGATATGCTACTTTTGATTATCAAATGGAAAATTACTATCCGAGTAAATTAAAAAAAATGGATATTCTATTAAACTCTGAAATAGTTGATGCGTTATCTTTAGTAGTTCATGAAGACTTCGCATATACTAAAGGTAAAATAATCTGCAATAAATTAAAAGAATTAATACCAAAACAAATGTTTGAAATTACAATTCAAGCGGCTCTTGGAAAAAAAATCATAACTAGAGAAAATATAAAAGCTTTAAGAAAAAATGTTACAGATAAATGTTATGGTGGAGATCATACAAGAAAAAAGAAATTATTAGAAAAACAAAAAGCTGGAAAAAAGAAAATGAGAGCTTTAGGAAAAGTAAAATTACCTCAACAAGCTTTTTTAGCTATTTTAGCAAATAAATAATTAAAATATTTTTACAAAAATTTAGTTCAAAATAATTTTATTAACATCAAAACAAGAGGGAGGTGAGAGACACATATATATGAATAATTTGATAGAACTAAAAAATATTACTAAAGTCATAAATAATCAAATAATTTTAAAAGATATTAATTTAAAAATTAAAACAAATGAATTTGTAACTCTATTAGGACCTTCAGGATGCGGTAAAACAACTATTTTAAAAATTATAGGAGGTTTTGATACTTGCAGTAGTGGTGATATTTTTTTTAAAAATAAAAGTATTTTAAATGTGCCTCCTCACAAAAGATTAATTAATACAGTTTTTCAAAATTATTCGCTTTTCCCTCATTTGAATGTTCTAGAGAATATAGCTTTTGGTTTAAGAGTAAAAGATTTAAATTACGAAACTAAACAAAAAATAAAAAACGTTAACAATACTACAAAACAAAAAGTTAATTCTCTTAAACAACAATATAAACAAAAAATAAAAATGATTCAAAATACTTTAAATCAAAATTATTTATTTTCATGGTTACCATTTTATAAAAAAAACCCTTATATTCAACAATTAAAAATAGATTTAAAAAAAGAAATAACAATTATCCAAAATCAACAACAACTATTATTAAGCAAATTACATCACAACTTATTATGCACAATAAAAAAAGAAGAATTTATCAAAAATAAAGTATTACATTATTTAAAATTAGTAGGATTACAAGGATTTGAAAATAGAAATATTTATCAACTATCTGGGGGACAACAACAACGAGTAGCTATCGCTCGAGCTTTAATTAATGAACCTGAAGTGGCTTTATTTGACGAACCTTTAGCGGCATTAGATCTAAAATCAAGACAAGAAATGCAATACGAATTAAAAGAAATGCAAAAAATTTTCGGTATTACTTTTATAGTAGTAACACATGATCAATCTGAAGCTTTAACTATGAGTGATAAAATAGTAGTTATCAAACAAGGAACTATTCAACAAATAGGCAACCCTGAAGATATTTATAATGAACCTGCTAATAAATTTATAGCTCAATTTATCGGAGAATCAAATTTAATTTCTGGAATTATGAAAGATGATTTTGTAGTTTTATTTGATAATAAAGAATTTCGTTGTATAGATTATGGTTTTCGTAAAAATCAACCTGTCGACATAGTTATAAGACCAGAAGATATAGATATTGTAAATTATAAAGATGGTTTAATTACAGGAAGAGTGCATTCTATATCTTTTAAAGGAGTTTATTGGGAAGTGATTATCCAAACTAAATATAGAAATTATTTAATTCACACAACAGATTTTATTGAAAAAAATACCCAAATAGGAATCTCTTTCAATCCTGAAGACATCCATATTATGGAAAAATGGTAAAATTAAAAATGAATAATATTGTTAAAAATAAATCCAATAATTTTTACAAATGGTTAGCTTTACCATATTTAATTATTATAATTACATTAATTATAATGCCAATATTAATAATTTGTTTCGATTCAATTCAAGAATATGATGATACTAAAATTATTAAAATTGTTTTTACTACCAAATACTATTATAATTTTTATACTAATTTAAATTTTATTTACATTATTATAAGATCTATTTCTATTTCTATTATTGCTACTTTTTTTGTTATTATTATTACTTACCCGTTAGCATATGGCGTTTCAAAGTTAAATCCTTTAATTCAACCTATAATTGTTTTATTAATTAACGGTACTATTTGGATTAATATGATTTTAAAAATACAAGCTTTAGTGCAAATTTTATCTTTAACAGAAAAATTTTTAAAAATTAATATATTAGAAACTAATATAGCCATGTTTATTGGTTTTTTATATTTGTTTTTGCCTTATATTTTTTTATCTATTTATCTAAATATTTCTAAAATAGACAAAAGTTTGATTGAAGCTGCGCAAGATCTAGGAGCTAATGAACAACAGGTTTTTAAAAAAATTGTTTTTCCTTTATCATTACCAGGAATTATCGAAGGAACTATTTTAATTTTATTACAAATAGTAACCAATATTATTGTGCCGAAATATTTAGGTCCTACCAATGTCATGGTTATAAGCGAATTAATAGAAAACAAAATCTTTTTAAATGATGAAACAAAAAGCGCTTGTGTTATAGCTATTAACTTAACCATTATAATGTTACTAATATTAAAGCTTTGTCCTAAAAATAAATACCAAAAATACACTAAAGAAGGGAAATAGTAATTATGAAAATTAATATAAAAAAAAATTTATTATACATATATTTAACAACTATGTTAATTTTTATTTATCTCCCTATTATATCTTTAATAATTTTTTCTTTTAACGAAAACGAAGGAAGAATAGCTTCATTAATACATTTTAACAAATTTGGTTTTAAATGGTATTATAAAATAATACAAGATGAATCAGTTAAAAAAGCTATAATAGTAACTTTAGAAATAGCTTTCCTATCCACTTTTATATCAACTGTAATCGGCACTTTAGCGGCCATTTCTTTAATGAATTATAATAAAAAATGGCAAAAAATAATTTTATCTACAAATAAATTTCCTATAGTTATACCTGAAATTATAAACGCTCTATCTTTATTCGTTTTATTTAGCTTTATGAGATTAAATAATGGATTTTGGCGTATGTTATTGTCGCACATATCTTTTAGCGTACCTTATGTTTTAATTACCATTTATAGTAAATGTTGCAATTTAGATTTAGATACTATAGAAGCAGCTTATGATTTAGGTGCTACGCCAAATCAAACTTTAATCAAAATTATTTTACCTCAATTAAAAAACTCTATTATAGCAGGAGCTAGTATAGCGTTCGCTTTATCTTTTGATGATTTTATTATTTCGTATTTTGCAGGAGGTTCTGAATTTCAAAACATCTCAGCTTATATATATAGTTTAAAAGGCACTATTAATCCTACCATTAATGCTTTATCATCATTACTAATTTTATTCATTTTAATAAAAATAATTTTTAATTGTTATTATGTGAAAAAAAATAAACATGAATACTAAAAAAAAAATAATAATTATAATATGGTGTCTATTAATAATTTTTATTTCCAACTTATATCGAATTATATATCACAATTCTGCTAAACAAAATATAATATTATTTAATTGGGGAGAATATATTGATCCTAAAATTATTTCAAATTATAATAATCAATCAAAAAATTTTATTATTAAACAAAATTTTTTCTCATCAAATGAAATAGCTATAAACAAAATAAAAACAGGAGATATATATGACATTGCTATTTTAAGCGAATACGCTATAGAACAATTAAAAGATAATTATCTCAATAAAATAGATAAAAATAAACTTATCTGTTATCCTGAACTAAATCAAAATTTTCAAAAAATTCAACAAGATAAATTACCCAACAATATAAAAGAATATATTATCCCATATTTTTGGGGAAAATTAGGTTTATTATACAATAAAAATAAAATAAGTCGTGAACAAATAAGTAAAAATTGGACACAAATATTACCAAATAATAATTATAGAGTAGCACTATATAATAATCCTTTTGAAGGGATATTTATAGGATTAAAAGCAACTCAAGGTAATATCAGCCAAGCCACTCCAACAGAAATTCTTAAAGCCAAAGATTGGTTATTAAATTTAAAACAAAAAAATAAAAATTTATTTTTTGTAACGGATCAAATTTTAGATAATATGCGTATAAGTGGTCAAGAACGTTATGACATAGCAGTTACTTATTCTGGTGACGCTAGGTATCTAATGAAACAAAATCCTAATCTTGAATACTATGATTTTGATAATCAGGAAAATAATATTTATCAGACAAATATTTGGGTAGATAGTTTAGTCTTACCTAAAGGCAGTAATATAACAGGAGCTTATGATTTTATCAATTTTTTATTAAAAACTAATAATCTTAAACAAAATGCTTTATTTGTAGGATATGATTCTCCTTACGAAAATATCAATGAAAATGATGATATTTTAAAAATAAATATAAATAAAAAAGATAATATATATAAATATAATATTCAAACAAAAAAACAAATTAATGATGCCTGGAATGAAATTTACGCATATCCTAGGCCACAAGATAAATATTTATTATTATTAAGTTTTATAATAATTATATTTTTTCTAATAATAAAACTAAAAATAAATTTTCCTAAAAATACTAAATTTTTTATTACCAAATATAAATAAATTAAAAAAATAATCTCAAAATTGTAATTAAAATAACAAAATTATATTTTTAATTTTTTATAATTTAATCCAGTCTTGCAGTTGCTTTAAATTACCTAATTGTTGTAAAATTTGCTTAGCTTCAGTAAATAATTTATAAAAATTAAAACATTTAGCATACATCTTATCAATAAATTCTAAATCTCTATACACTTCCTTAACTTTAGAATGTTGATAAGTATAATATACTAAAAAAAAAGCTTTATCAGCATTAGAACAATAAAGTTGAGCTTGAATTTGCGCATAATAAAATTTTGGTATTTTATCATTCAAAAAAAAATCTTTCCAAGAAGAAGTATCGCAAGAAATAGGACATTTAATTTCTAAAATACTTCGAGAATCGGAATTCCAACCATCTAAAGAAGCAGACATAAATTGTTTTACAAAAACAGCAGGAACAAAATCCATTCGACAAACAGAATTAAAAAAAAATCTAGCTTCAGGTTCTAAACGACGTCCACGACGCATAGCTTCATTCACTTCTATTTTTTCTTGAAATAATTTTCTTTTAAACAATAACTTAACACTTTCAAAAGGATTTAAACCCATTATAGAAGCTACTTCTGAAGCATTAATATAATTATTTCTATGTTCATGCCAAGAGATAGAATCTTGTTTAATATCTACTAATTTACTTGAATCATCTAACATATAAAAACTCATTATCCTTTCCTTTATAAACTAAAATAATTAAAATTTATTAAATTTTTACCCCATTAAATTATAATTTATCAATTTATCCAATTAAAAAAAGATTTTTAGCATTCTTAGTGGTTTGTTGAACAACATCAGATAAACTTATTTGTCTCAAAGCAGCAATCTTTTCTGCAATAATACTTAAATAAGCAGGTTCGTTTCGTTTGGTTTTTTCCAAAGGAAAAGGCGTTAAAAAAGGAGAATCGGTTTCTAATAATATTTTATCTAAAGGCATTTTACGAGCTACTTCGTGAGTCACCAAAGCATTATTATAGGTAACAATACCACCAATACCTATATAAAATCCCAATTCAATAGCCTTTTGAGCCTCTTCTAGACTATTCACCAAACAATGAAAAACTCCTTTAATTTTATTTTGATAAGGCAATAAAATTTGATAAACTTCTTCAAAAGCTTCTCGAGCATGTAAAATAACAGGTAAATTATATTTAAGAGCTAAATCCAATTGAATTTGAAAATTTTTTTTTTGAATATGTAAAGAAGTTTTATCTCTGTATAAATCGATACCGATTTCTCCTACTGCTACAACTTGTGGCAATCTTAAATATTGTTGAATTGTCATAGGATCTTCATTTTGCCAATAACACGGATGTATACCAACTGCAATTTTAATACATTCATATTCTAAAGCTAAATGAAAAGCTTTTGCATTAGTTTGAGCATTTAATCCTGGCACAATAAAATATTTAATACCATTATCATTCGCTTTAGCAATAACTTCATTTAAATCTTTTTCGTAATCATTTATATTTAAATGTGTATGTGTATCAATTAATAACATATGTTTAATCAAAAAAACTCCTATTTTCTTTTTTAAATTTACAAAATTAAAAAAACCGAATAAAAAAATTTTAATAAATACAAAATATATATTAATTTATTTTTTAATGTATTTATATTAATAGATTATTTGTATTTTGATCTCAGAATTTTTCTTCCTGATAGCTATTAAAACAGACCACCATCCCAACATGAACAAACAAGTTTAAAAAACATCCGAATTACTATAATAAATTATCAATAAACCATAAATTTACAATCTGCAATTACTAACTAAAAGAAGAAGAAGAGGATTATAATCTTTTAACCCTCCCTTTTGTCGCAAATATTCTATATATGGACATATAAAAAAATATTTAATTCATATACAAATTTTCTAACATCCGAATTAAAATCATTTATCCTCTTTATCAAACCAAAAAATTATTAAAATAATTATGAAAATTATTTAAATTATTGATATATTTACCAAAATTATATAAATTTCATTATAAATGAATAGGCTTATCAATGGCTCCTAAAAAAGTTTCTAAATTTAGTTCTGATAAAGTTGGGTGAGGATGAATTATTTCCATAGCGTTATATGCTGTACCATTAAATGCCATTAAAGCACCAGTCTCAGTAATTAATTCTGTAGCATTATAAGCATAAATATGCATACCTAAAATTTGAAGTGTATTTTTATCGACAATTAATTTGGCAAAACCTTCTAAATCGCCATCAGCATGAGCTTTTCCTATAGCTTGAACAGGCATTTTAGATATTTTATAATTTAAATTGCGTTCTTTAGCTTGTTTTTCTGTACAACCGATAGAGGCTATTTCAGGAAAACTATAAATACATGAAGGAACATGTTCATAATTAATAGGCTGAATTTTATCTTTTAAATTTAAAGCATGATGTGTAGCTATGATACCTTCATGACTTGCAACATGAGCTAACATATATTTACCATTAACATCTCCGATAGCATATACATCGGGTGTAGAAGTTTGTAAAAAATTATCAGTCAAAATGCCATTTCTATCCATAGTTAAATTTAATTTCTCTAAACCTATTAAATTAGGTTTTGTTCCAACAGCCATCAAAATAATATCTGCTTTGCCTTGGTATACTTTTTGTTGATATTCATAATAAACAGTATTTTTATCAATTTTAATTACATTAGCTTCTGTCATAACCTGAACATTCGCATTTTGAAGATTTTTAGTATAAACACTTATAACATCATTATCCATTGTGTTGATAATAGATTTTTGTTTTTCTAAAATAATTACTTCAGAACCGAATTTATTAAAAATAGTAGCAAATTCAACACCTATTATTCCGCCACCTATAATAATTATTTTCTTAGGAAAATTTTCTAATTGTACTAACTCTTTACTGGTGTATAAATATTTATTTACATAAGATTCTTGAGCTCCTGGTATAGGAGGTATAAAAGCATGAGAACCAGTAGCTATAATAAGTTTTTTAGTTTGTAAAACTTGATCATTAACAACAACTCGATAAGCAGTTAACACTTCTGCTGAACCAAAATAAAAATCAATTAATTTATTTTTTTTCAAAAGAGAAGTTATTCCGTTAGTCAAAGTTTTCACAATTTTATCTTTACGTTGTAATATAGATTTCCAATCAAAAGAAATATTTTCTATATTGTTCAATCCAAATTTACTAGCATTTTTGCATAAATCCCAAACTTTAGCGCTTTTTAAAAAAGCTTTCGTAGGTATACAACCGTAATTTAAACAAATACCGCCTACTTTATGTTTCTCAATTAAAGCCACTTTAGCACCTAACTGAGCAGCTTTTATAGCTGAAACATAACCCCCTGGTCCGCCACCTATAACTAAAATATCATATATCTGCTGCATATCATTAAAAAACCTGCTTTACAATTAAAATATTTTTTTTGGTTTAAATAAATTAATAAATTAGTAAATTTATTTATGACTATTAATTTTGAATTGCCAGAAAATTAAAAATTAAAAGATGTATAAATTTTATTATTTTCAAAAAATTATTTATTTTATAATTCGTAAAATCCAACTTTAAATTATAAATTAATTATGAATCGAAACAATTTTTTTAAAAATTAATAAATTGAATACATTCATTTCTTATTATTCAATTAAAATTGACGGATTATTAAACAAATCTTTAAAAGAACTTAAAAATCTAGAAGCTAAACCACCATCTATAACACGATGATCAAAACTCAAAGATAAAGGCAACATATAAGCTTTTCCAATATTGCCATCTTCTAAAATAACGGGTTTTAATTTCATTAAACCCATACCTAAAATAGCTACTTGAGGAAAATAAATAATAGGTGTACCATAAGAAACTCCAAAAGTCCCCCAATTACTTAAAGTAAAAGTGCCATCTTTAATATCTTCATAAACTAATTTTTTATTACGAGTACGTTGAGATAAATCTTGAATCGATTCCGCAATTTTCCAAATATCTAAAGTATCAGCATTTTTAATATTAGGCACAATCAAACCATCATTAGTATCTACAGCTATACCTAAATTAATATACTTTTTAATTATAATTTCCTCCTTTTGAGCATCAAAAGCAGAATTAAAAATAGGGAACTCTCTTAATAATTTAACTAAAGCTTTTGCAACAAAAGCTAAATAAGTGAGTTTTATAGTTGATGTTGAATTTTGAGATTTTAAATCTTTTCTCAAATCCACCACATTATTCATATTAAAATCTTCCATTAAAGTAACATCCGGAATAGTAGATTTAGCAATAGACATTTGATTTGCTATAGTTTTACGTAACCGAGAAATTTTGTGAATTTCGAGTTTGTCACTATCCTGAATTCCGATTTCGTAATTATCTTTAAATTTTTTATTTTTTTGATCTAAATCTGACATATACTTGTTATCCTTTTAATTTTAATATTATTATTATTTATTCTTGTCTATAAATATATAAATTTATATTTATTCTTCAACTTCTCTTTCTATAATTGCTAAAACTTGATTTAATTGTACTTCATCAGAAGGAGAACATTTTATTTCTATAATAACGCCATCCACAGGAGATAATAATGTGTCAGTTAATTTATCAGTTTCGACTTCAAACAATTTCTGACCTTCTTTAACTATATCTCCAACTTTACAAAGACATTTAATAATAGTTCCCCTATGTAAACCTTCACCTAAATCGTGAAATTTAAATTCATATTTTTGGATTTTTTTATGTTTCATAATAAATAAACCTGCTTCTTTTCCTAAATTTTTTTTAATATATATAAAAACTTGTAATTATATTACAATGCAATAAAATACTAATAAATATTAAATGTTAAAATTATTTTTATAATTTGTTAAACATCTTTTTAATATAATAAATAATTTTAGCAGGATTTAAAATTTGATGATATTCCCCTCTACCTAAAGGCGTTATAATATCGTGGCCAGTAATACGCATAGGAGCGGATTTTAGAGCATCAAAAGCATATTCATTTACTAAAGTAATTATTTCTCCTGCTGGTCCGTAAGTTTTAGTAGCTTCATGAGCTACTACTAACCTACCAGTTTTTTTCACAGATTGAATAATAGTTTCTTGATCTATAGGAGTAATGCTTCTTAAATCAATTAATTCAACAAAAATATTATCTTTTTTCAAAGATTCGATAGCAGTTTGAATCACAGGAATAGCAGATGACCATCCTACTACAGTAACATCAGAACCTTCTTGAACAACTCGAGCTTTACCAATTTCTATTTCATAAGGTTCTAAAGGCACTTCCTCTTTCGGACCACGATATAAAGTTTTTGGTTCCAAAAAAATCACAGGATCATTGCATTTTATAGCAGACAACAATAACCCTTTGGCATCAATAGGATTAGAAGGGACTACTACATGCAATCCTGGAAAAGAAGCTAACATACCTTCAATAGATTCCGAATGATGTTCTAAAGCTTTAATATTACCTTGTATTGTAGTCCGAACTACCATTGGAACTGTTAATTTGCCGCGAGTACGATTACGTAATCTAACAGCATGACAAAATAAATCTTGTAAAGCTGGAAAAATAAAACCTTCAAATTGTATTTCCGCTATAGGACGGAAACCTGCTAAAGCTAATCCGATACCACTACCTACAATACTAGATTCTGAAATAGGAGTATTAAAAATTTTTGATTTCCCATGTTTACCATATAAATCCTTAAGAACTCTAAAAACACCACCTAAATCTTCAACATCTTCTCCAAACAAAATTACTTTTGGAATATTTTCTAATGCATAATCTAAAGTATGCTTAATAGCATCTAACATATTCATGTTTTCAAAAGCCATAATTTTATTGCCCTTTTTCTGTTGATTTTAAAAATAATTCATAATCATGCAACTGATTTTTTAATTGAGGAGTCATAGTTTCATAAGTATGCTCGAAAACCTCTTTTGGTTCTACTACATCACCATAAGTTAAAATACGTTTATGAGCTTGTTTTATCTTCTTAATAGCATCCTCTTTAATATTTGTAATCAAATTATCTGTTAAAATATTTTTCTCCATTAAATATTTCTGAAATCTCGAGATAGGCTCTTTTTTACGCCATTCCTCTTCTTCGCTCGCAGAACGATACGCAGAGGGATCATCGTTGGTAGTATGCCCTAATAAACGATATGTATAAAATTCTATTAAAGAAGGGCCATTACCATTTCTAGCAGATTCAATAAAATATTTTGAAGCCGCATAAGTAGCTAAGATATCATTACCATCAACCATTATACCAGGTATACCAAAAGCAATAGCTTTTTGAGCTAAACTTTCGGCGTGACAAGCTACTTTTCTAGGTGTAGAAATAGCATATTGATTATTTTGGATAGCTACTACCAAAGGAACTTGAAAAACCGCTGCATAATTTAAACCTGCTGCGAATTCTTCGCTTGCGGTACCGCCATCTCCAATAGTTGCTACCGTAACATCCTTTTTATTATCTAATTTACTAGCTAAAGCTAATCCAGCGCCTATATTTATAGAACTACCAATAATAATATTAATAGGTAAAATGCGTTTTTGAGAATCTATAGCTGAACCTCTTTCATTACCATACCAATAAAGCAAAATATTTTCTACAGAAACACCACGATACAAAAATATTCCTAAATCTCTAAAATAAGGAGAAATCCAATCATTTTCCTTACAAGCTGCTGCAAGACCTATTTGACAAGCTTCATGACCTGAATTTAAAACATAAGAAAGCATTTGTCCTTGACGCTGGTATTGAAGAGCTAAATCATCTGTCTCTTTAGTAAACACCATAAACTCATACATTTTTAACAACTCTTCATTTGATAAATTAGGTTCAAATTCAGGATTAATTACAACACCTTGTTCATTTAAAATTTGAAACATAGGTTTTTGTTCTACAGTATATACAAAATCATCTATTTTTTTTGGCAAAATTATAACTCCTTTAATTTCTTTAAATAACGTAAATATTAATAATAAATTTTAAAAAGTCAAATCATCTAACTTAAGTTAATTCGTAAATCCTAACAAAATTAAAATTATTTAATAAAAATTTGAGATACATCAACTTCAATTAATTGATTGGTTTCTATTTGGAAATCAATCAATTTTTCTTTTAATTCATTATAATTTAAAATCGGTATGACACCAAAATGCAAAGATAACCAAAACGCTTCTTTAATATTTTCAACTACAGCTAATACTGGGAACGCAGAATGAAACTTAGAAATAATACAAGCATCTAAAAAATTATTTACTAAAATAGCTTTAGCGTTTGTAATATTGGCTAATTCAATTGCACCTAATAAAAATTTTTCTCTCCAAATTTTAGGTTCATAATAATTCAAAAACACATCATAATCTAAAAATTTTTCGGCATTTTTATTAATTTTATGCATATATTGAACAGATTCTATAGGATAATTCCCTGAGGCACTTTCGCCGGATAGCATAGTAGCACTCGTCCCTTCTCGAACTGCATTAAAAACGTCTGAAATTTCAGCTTTAGTAGGGCGAGGATTTTTTTGCATAGATTCTAACATTTGAGTAGCTACAATTACCAATTTGCCCTTTTGAAGACATTTATCAATAATTTCGCTTTGATATAAAGGGACCAAAGTGCCATCAATTTCAATACCCAAATCGCCTCTAGCAACCATAATACCATCTGCAATAGATAAAATTTCATCTATATTATCTAAACCTTCTTGATTTTCTATTTTAGCAATAACTTTCAAATTATCACATTCCTTCGATTTCAAAAAATCTTTAATATCTTTTATATCTTGAAAATTCCGAACAAAAGAAGCCGCAATATAATCATAATTTTGTTCAATAGCAAATAAAATATCTTGTTTATCCTTTTCCGATAAAAAAGGGATCTTTAATTTTACGCCAGGAACATTAACTCCTCTTCGTGATTTCAATAAATGACTATTTTGGGCTTTGGCGATTAATTCTTTTTTTATATCATCTTTTTCAATAACTTGTAAAGATAAATAACCATCATCAATATTAATAAAATCACCTAAACATAATTCATTATAAAAATTCGGATAAGTTACAGAAAAAATTTCATTATTGCCCACAACTTCTTTAGAAGAAATCCTCACTAAAGAATCTTTATTTATCAAAACATCACCATCAAAATTATGAGTTCTAATTTCAGGACCTTTAGTATCTAACATTAATGCTACATATTTATTTAATTCTTGATTAATATTTCTAATCATAGAAATTATTTTTTTACTCACATCATAATCAGCATGAGAAAAATTAAATCTAGCAACATTTAAACCATTCAAAATCATTTTTTTTAAAATTATTTCAGAATAACATGAAGGTCCTAAAGTACAAATAATCTTTGTTTTATTCATAAATAATCATATCTCACTTCATTTCTTTTCGATTTATTTTAAAAATTACTTAAAAATTGAAAAATATTTTATTAAAAATCTTGAACAAAATTATGTTTCAAAACCGATCGTCACTACAGAATTCAATAAAAAATTAAAATTACTACTATATTATAAATCTTTTTTTATTATTTGCAAATCTATCCCAGTAATATATTCTAAAATAAATTAAATATTTTTCAACAAATTTATCTCTAACAAAAATATGCAAAATAAGAGATCTTTATATATGATTACTTTATTATTTAAATAAAGAAATTAAATTAACAACAAATATTAGAATTAAAAAAGAAAAAAAATATTTTATAATAATAAAATTTCTCATATATTTGTGACGCAATAAATCTATAATAAAAGAAATGAATATAATAATTCCATCTACAAAAAACAAAATATAACATAAATGAAAATTAAATTTTTGATTTAATAATAAAAACATAATATCGGTTCCACCAGTAGAAGAACCACTAGAAAAAATTAAACCACAACCAATTCCTATACAAAAACTTATAATTAAAGAAACAACTAAAAGTTTTAAGAAATTATTTTTTTTAATAAAAACTGGTAATAAATTAATAAAAAAACTCTTATCAACAGAACGTTTAGACAAAAACTTAATAGACCAAGTAAAAATTAAATTAAACAAGATAGTAGTTATTAAAAAAAAACAAGTATTAGGTAACCAAAAACCACAAAACAACATAATAATTAAACGAGAAATAATAATGCCTAAAGGAGTGCTAAAAAAATAATTTTGCTTTTTTTCGACACGATTATAAAAAAAAATTTTGTCTAAAAAAAGCAAATTACTTTCTAATCCTCCTACTATAAATTCTTCGGCTAAAATAAAAAAATAAACACTAAAAATTAATAATAATAAACCTAATATAATTTTCGAAATCAGAAGTAAATGAAGTAAAAAAATATTATTAAAACTTAATTTATAAAAAAAAGATGAAAATAACATAATTAAACTCAAAATTAATAAAATAAAAATTGACATAAACTTACTATTTTTTTTCATTTAAAAATATTCCAGACCTACCTTTCTTTTATATAATTTAATATTATTTTTTTGATAAACTTATCAACATTAAAATTAAAAATAATAAATAAACAATAAATAAATTATAAAAGTGACTAATATTTAAAAATATTAGTCACTCAAGTGCATAATAAATTAAAATAAATCGACGTAATGCTATATATTTTATTATTTAACATATAAAATTAAAATTATCAAAAGAATAACCAGTAATGATAATAAAATATAAACTTATTATCATTTTCAATAACGAGATCTATCATTCAGTGATATATCACGAATATACCATCTAAACCAGACAAACAAATTACCTATTATCCAGATTGTCAAAATAATTTGTCCTGTTTACAGAAATAACTTTATGTCACCGCTATTTAATTGTATATTTTTATCATCCTTGATCGCTTAAATTCTTTAATATCGTATATTTATTGATAATTTTTCTAACGAAGGTCGTTTTTACATAACACGATAGCTTGTCCTCCTCTCCCTGCATCAATTTTCATACTATGTACATCTTTTATATAATAAAATAATAGTGGTATATATATCCTAAAGTTAATCAGAATTAATATTTTTGTGGCATTCATCTAACAGTTAAATTATTATTATGTTTTTGAGGAAATGAAATTTAATCATCACATCCGTCCGAAACTCTCTTTGGTGTTTCTTATTCTTTTCATCTTTTCTCAACAACAGATAATTTCAGTTCTCATTTTGATTCTTATCTTTTTAAATTCGAAATATTAAATATCTTGAAAGGAATCTTTTTACCTGTAATCTTGAAAATACTAAAACGATTGAAGTTGATAATAACCGTTATTATTGATGGTATTTCTCGATCTTCATCCGATACCATTCGATAGTCTATCTTTTAAAATTTTTAATCCGTTCCACTGAATTTATTAGTAGCAATTTGATTTGAATATTTAATAGATATTTATCATGTTATTTAAATCCCACTTCTAAACTCTTTTGGTAAGACTTTCATTATTTAAAGAACGATTTTAAGTAATCTTTAATCTTGACAAAAACTTAGTTGCTTGATTTCATCATCGAATAAACCATAAATTACTGACTTCTTTCGCCCTATCAAGGTCGTTAACCTTGTTCCAGAAAGGAAGATTAACTTGATCATTCCAGATCCAGTTTTACTCCTCCGACTACTAAGAAGTCACTTTCTCCTTGGGCTATATAATGACTTTAATCTCATTATTCAAACAAAAATAATAGTTATTTGTATTGATAATAAAAAAAATATATTCATTTTAATACTACTTTTTATCGTAACTTAAAAAAGAGAAAAATGCAAATTTAAGACATACAAAATACAAAAAAATATTCAATTTTTTTATAAAAAAATTCTTTTCATAAAATGTTTTAATTAATATATTTTATAGGATAATAATTGTTAAAATATTTATATATTTATAATTTTCGTATATTCCATGGTTAATTAGTGAATCATATCTTAAATAATTAGTTATCTAACATAAGATATAGTATATTTATTTAATTCAAAATAATAAATCTAATTATAATTAGTATAAACAACAAATGCATCATGTTAATAGTTCAATAGGAATATGTAACATTTAACATAAAATAAAAAGGAATTATTTTTTATGTTACTTAATAAAATACAAAAACAACTTACTGACAAAATTATTAAAGTTTTTGAGAATCAAAAAACTACTTTACTGGTAGCTCCGACAGGTTCAGGAAAAACAATTATGTTTTCTTACATTCTAAGTCATTTTTTTCAAATAAAATCGATTAATAAAGCTTGTGTATTGGTGCATAGAGAAGAATTAATGCAACAAAATAAAAATGCCTTTGAAAATATTAATCCTAATATAACCACATGTTGTTTTAACTCAAAAATTAAAAAATGGGATGCTCAAGTAATTTTTGCTATGGTACAAACTTTAGTCAAAAATCTTCAAAAAAACCCTAATATAGATATGTTGATCATCGACGAAGCACATCACTCTGTAGCTAATACTTACAAAATCATTATAGATCATTTTCTCCAATTTAATCCTAAATGTAAAATTCTTGGTGTTACAGCTACTCCGATAAGAGGTGATAGAAAAAAATTAAAAGAAATTTTTCCAGAAATTACAGCCCAAATTACAGTACAAGAATTAATTCAAGCTGGTTATTTAGTTAAACCGGAAGTTTTTATTAGAGATGTCGGTATTCAAAAAAAAATATATAATTTATATCAAAAAAATCAAGAATATGATTTAAATAAGGTAGCAAATATTATAAATACAACCGCTATTAATTCAGAAGTGATTACTCACTGGAAAAAATACGCCCAAAATCGTCAAACTGTAATTTTTTGCGCAAACATCAAACATGCTCATGATGTAACAGAAACATTTAAAAAAGCCGGAATTAAATCTCAATTAATTACAGGCAATTATACAAGCGAAAAAAGAAATATAATATTAAAAAATTTTGATAAAACCAAATTTCAAGTTATCGTTAATGTTAACATCTTAACAGAGGGATGGGATTGTCAAATCGTTTCGTGTGTAGTATTATTAAGACCAAGTTCTTTTAAATCTACAATTGTACAAATGATCGGTCGCGGTTTAAGACCTATAACAAATCATATACAATATCCTCATATTATTAAAAAAGATTGTATTATACTAGATTTTGGAACGTCTATCCAAAATAATCCTAAATTATTTGAATATTTATCTCTAAAAAATCCGAAAAATAAAAAAAATTTAAATAATGTAAATAATAAAAATTTTACAGATATATCGGAAAATTCAAAAGAATCCAAAGAAATACAATTCACTAAAGATATTAAAATGAAAAAATATGATATATTAAAAAATTCGAATTTTGAATGGTATGATTTAACTAATCATAAAAAGCATTATATAGCAGGATTTCATGCTTGGGCTTATATAACTCATTATAAAGACATTTATATAGCTATTGGTGGTAAAAAAGAACCCAAAACAGCTAAATGTTTATTTAAAGGAAATGAAGATAATTGTTTTGCTATCGCTAATGATTGGTTAAATTTACACGAAACAGATAAATCAGCTTATAAAACTCAATATTGGAATCAACATCTTTATACATCTAAACAACGCGAGTATTTATTTCGTTTATTAAAATTAAGACAAAAAAATAAAAAAATTAACTTTTCTATTTTATTTGATAAACAAAAAATGAAAAATATGAACAAGTATCAAATGTCTAAAATAATAACTTTTCTAATAAAATATAATGAAATCAAAAAAATAATACTAAAAATAATAAAACCTTAATAATAATTAGTATGATTAAAAAATAAAAATAATTTTAAAAATTAAAGATTCAGTATATTTCTTGTGAAATTTTCAACAACAACATGATTATCATCTTTCATAATAATTAAATTAGTTTGCACATAAGGAGAAATATCTACAATCCTTTGTGGAGGAATGGCCATAATAAATTGAATATTTAAAGAATTAAAAAAACGCATCATGCCTTCTATTCTAGCTTCATCCATATTATTGAAAGCTTCGTCAAACAAAACCAAACAACCTTGATTATCGTTTGCGCTATTTAACTGTTCAAAACAAATAGACATAATAATGTAAAAAGGCACTTGAGTTTCGCCTCCAGATTTTTCACGAAAAATTTTCGAAAAAAAAGAATAATTATTATTAATATCTTTTATTTGAATATCATACGTCATATAATTACGATAATCTAAAAAAGATTCTGCTATATCTTCATAACCTTCTTCAAAAGAAATAATTTTATCAAATAATTCCTCTAAAAGAATATTTTCGCACATTAAGCCTCTTTCAAAGAACTCATTTTTGGAATTATTATTATAACTAGAAATTATATCATAATATTTTTTGTAATCAGGATCGTTAGAAGGTTTAATCATTATTTGATAACTATCATTGCCAAAAGGTCTATCATTTAATAATTTATTTAACTTATTAATTTGTTGTTTAGTATTATCTATACTTTCTTTTAATTTATTAATAAATTCTTCTTTAAAAATTATTTCAGTTTTATAAGTTAATTCTTTAGCTTCTTGTTCGTAATCTGATAAATTTTGAGTATTCTTAGAATTATATTCTTGATAAAAATATTCCAAATTTTCTAATCGAGCTTCAATATCGGAAATATTATATTTTTGCAAATAAATTTGAATTTGATTGATTAAATCCATTTGTTGATTTAATTTTTGCTGTTCTATATTTTTTAAAGAATCATTAATTTTATTTAAAATAAAATCATAATTGTCATTATATTGTTGGTAATAATGATATAAGTGTACATTTATTTTATCTTCTATGGAATTAGAAATTTTTTTACCTATCAAAATAGTTAATTTTTGATTTAATTCAGACAAATTAATTTTAATTTTGGTAGTTTCTAAGTCATAATTATTCAAATTATTATTTAAATTTGCTATTTTAAACAAGATTCTTTCCAATTGTTCATTATTATTCTTTTTTTGATTCATAATGGCAATTAAACTATCTTCAATATTTCGAAGATTTAAATCTGAACTTAATTGTGTTATTTGTTGTGAAACTTTTTGTTTTTTAACTTTAATAGATAATAATTCTGAATATAAATTAAAATTATCTGAAATTAAAATATTAGCCAATTTACTTTTATTCAATAAATTAATTATTTCTTGATATTTATTGAAAACACTTTGATGTCGCAACAATAAAGAATTAAATTTTTGAATTTCTGATAAAATAAGATTTTCACGTATCTTAATAGAATTATTGCCAATGTAAGGGAATTGATAAAATTTTGGATTAATTTTTCTTAAAGTGTATTGGCTATAAACCAAACAATCAGGAGTAATAGCTGTTTTGTGTTTTTTTAAATTTACAGGATCCAATTCACATATAATATTAGATAAAAGTAAACGAATATATTTTAAAGCATTTTTGTTATCAGAAGATATCTTAGTTGATAAACTGTTAAAATTATCTTTAATAAAAGGTATTTGCGCTACATTAACTAATCCTATATCATAAAAATTATTATCTACAGATTGTGGTAAATTGCTATATATTTTTAATGCCTGATCAAAATAATTTTCTTCTATCAACAAATTAAATTTTCTATTCCCTAAAAAACCTTCTATAGCGTTTCTCCATAAATTATCATTAATATCTATTAATTCACATAAAGGATAAATGCATACCGATAAACTATAAAAATCACTTAACTTTTTATTTAAAATTTCAATTAAATTTTGTATATGTTGAGGATAAACAGACATAACGGAAGAAAGAAGATGACGATCTTTTTCTTTATCTAAAATTTTTTTCTGCAAATCTAAAATAAACTTATTAGAATCATTTGTTTTTATATTAAAATTAATTATTTCTTTTGATATAAAAAGTCGTAATTTTTCCAAAATAACCTTTAATTTTGGGAAATTTCCTTGAATTTCGGAAAATCCTAAATTCAAAAAATCACTTATACAATTAATACTATCTGAATAAATTTCGGAAGGAGATAAATTTTGCAACTGCTTTAAATTCATTAATTCTTGAGTAATTTGATTTTGAAAAAAATTAATTTTTTCGTTTAAAGTATGTTCGAGATTTTCATAAAAAACTAAATCTTTGCGAAGATTATTTAACAATAATTTTCTATCATTAGATTTCAAAACAACTAATTCATTATTTAAAGTTTCTATAGTTGAATTAATTTGTTCTTTTTGGAATAATAATTTTTTTAAACTTAATTCGTCAGCTTCTTTCTTAGATTGACACGAATCTAAATCAAAATTATTTTTTTTAATTTGCACTTTATATAAAAGACATTGATAAATCTGAATCTGTTCTTTTAAGTGAATAAATTTTTTATCAGCATCTATAATATTAGTTAAATAAAATAATTTCTGTTTTTCAAAGTTTATCTGAAGCTCTAATTTTTTTAATTGTTTAAAACTATTTTTTAAACTTGAAATATTTATAGGATTAGGTTCTAACAAAAACTCAAAAACAAAATTTTGCAAATTAAGCGGTTTAAAAGCTAAAGCTTTAGGTAACATTTGAATATATTTGCTTACATTAATGTTCAAATAATTACCTATAGCATTTTGATATTGTTTTTTAGTATCGAAAAAATTAAAATTAGGAAGGTATTTTCTTAAAAAAAGAAAAAATTGTTTTTGAGTTTTGGGTTGATCATTTTCTACACACATGTTATTAATAAACTTCATATTTTCTATAAAATAAAATTTTTCTTTTAATTGACCACTACGAGAAAGTTCTAAAACACAACCAAAAAGACTATATTTTTTATTAACATTATCATAAAATTCCAATAAAATATGTGTAATAACATCTTGATCTCTTAAAAATTCTTTATTCTCTGCTCCGATTTTACAACGCATATAACTTTCTAAAGAGCGCTTAGCATTAACATTCGCTGCTATATTAAACTTAACATGATTACGTTCTCCTATCAAAACATACTGTAAAGCATCTAATAAAGTTGATTTTCCGGAACCATTTTCTCCAGAAACTAAAGTATTATTTTCAATATCAATAATTTGAAAAGAAAAAAAATGCCAATTTACTAATTGTATTTTCGTCAATTTTTTCATTTTAATTTTTCACATCCGTAGTAAATAATTCTTGATAGTATTGTAACATGCCCAAATTAATTAAATATAAAATAGTAGGATAAATACGAATAATCAAATCATTTGGTAAATAATGATTATAATCAGAAAAATCAATAATATTATACTGTTTAAATAAAATTAAAGAATTTTTTATCTTTTCTTTAGTTAATTTATGCATTTCGGCATAACCAATACTTTTTAATTCAAGATAAATATCTTGTAAATAAATTTCAATTTTATTATTTAAAGGTATTAATTCTTTCTTTTTTTGAAATAAAATTCTAAATAAAAATAATAATAAACTTTCTTCTTTTTTAATCCGCAATCTGTTAAATTGTTGAATATTTTTAAGAAAAATCACTTCATCATATTTATGAATTTCTAATTCGAAATCAACTAATTTTAAAAAAGAAATAAACATTTCTTGATGTAATAAAATAAACCTATAATCATTTAAATCAGAATTTTTTTGAGCAGTTAGATAATTAACTTGAAATAATTTATTAATAATTCGAGAAAAAATATCTTTTTCTTTTTCTTTTAAAATTTTAAATTTCTGAGAAAATACTTGCAAATCTTGTGTTTTTTGATCCATAATTACCTTTCCTAAAAGTCTTCTGAATTAAAAATCCTTATAATATAAAAATGAAAATATAAAATGATTTAAAATTTTCCTAAATTAAAAAAAATATTTTTTTAATCTAAATTTAAATAAGTATATTTTTTTCAAAAAAATCATATAATTGATCTGAATCAATATGCGGAGCTATAAATTTAGCTACTGCTTTAGTTCGTGGATACAAACTATTTCCCATAGCTATACCAATATCCGCATAAGATAACATTTCGATATCATTACTACCATCTCCTGTACAAATTAATTGATAATCAGGATATTTTAATTTAATTTTTGAAATACCATAATATTTGTTAACATAATCAATAGTTAAATCTACATGACTATTCCAAAAACATATATTTAAAAACTTTAAATCATTTCTAAAATTTTTAATTTTCTTGACATCTGAACCTAAAGCAACCATAAAATATATCTTAGACATCAATTTCAAATCATAAACCACATCATAATTTAATTCTTTTTGATAATAATTAATCAAAGATTTATCTGATGAATTAGGATGATACAAAATTACTTCCTTATCAATATTAACACCGGCTAATAAAATATTAAAATTTTTAATTTTATTAACAAAACATTCGATATATTCTGATGGAATAGGATTTTCATTAATAATACCCTCGTTTTTAGATATAGTAACGGCGCCATTCATAATAACAAAATACTGAAAGCAAGATATCAAATCCCCTAAAACATTTAAATTGCGATAATTCCTTCCTGTAGCAATACCCAAAATAATACCGGGTTTATTTGCTAAAGCTAAAATTAATTTTTTAGTTTGTGGCAAAATGGTTTGTTTATTGTTATGATAAAGAGTTTGATCTATGTCAAAAAAATATATTCTTTTCATCTAATGTTATCGTCCTAATTCTTGTTTTATAATAATTTTTACAAAAATTTATTCAAAATATAAATAAAAATTTTAGATAAAAATTTTATTCCAAATATTAAATAATAGAAGTTAAAATAAATAATAAATCTTATATAAACCAAATAACAAAATAATTTTTATCTTGGAATATAAGTTATTTTTTAGAAATTTGAGATATAAACTAAATTACTGTATTTATTTTATTTATAATTTTAAGAATATCTTAAAAATTGTTTTAAAAAAAATTGTATAAAAAAACTAACCTAAATGTGTTTTTATTATATATTTAAAAACAAAAAATTTTAAATTTTTTTAATTTATTTATGCTAAAATAGATTTATGTTAGATATATTTTTGGGAAAATAAAATCCTAAAAGTCTAAACATTGTAAATATTACAACTTTGTAAATTTCCTTTAAATACAAAAAAATTCAATTTTTGGATTTTAATATTCATTTATAAAATTACTTTCCTCAGTCGCTAAACATTATAAATAAAATATTAAATAAAATAATTAATAAAATTGAATTTTTACAGATATTTTTAAAATAAAATTAAATTTTGAAATATAAAAAGTCTGTTAACAAAAAAGGGGTATTTCTGATATGTCAAATAATCAAATAAAAGAAAATAAAAACAAAATATTCGGTTTTAAACCTATATTTTTTATAACATTACTTTTGATATTAGGATTAAATATTTTTTGCATAGCTCATTATCCGGCAAAAATTAATAAATTTTACCATCCTTTATTAACTCCTTTGTTTTTAATAACTATGTTGGGAATTACTTTAAGTTATGTAGGCTCTAAAGTTCCTGGTTTAAATAAATTGGGTTTGGGTTTTTTACTTTGTATTTTTGTACCATCTTACTTAGTTTTTAAAGGATGGATACCAAAACAACTAGCTGAACATATCGATAAAGGATTTTTTAATAAACCTAATGATTCCTATGGAATAGGTATTAATTTTTCACAATTTTTTATAACTATTGTTATAGCTGGTAGTCTTTTAAGTGTGGATAGACAATTATTAAGAAGATCTTTAATAAAGTTTGTTCCTCTAACAATTTGTAGTGTTTTTATATGTGGTTTAACTATTGGTGGATTAGGGTATTTATTAAATTATCAATGCCCAGAAATATTTAAAAAACTTAGTCAAGGTCCTATATTAGATTCAATATTTTTTGTATTTGTACCTTTGACTAACGGAGGTACTAATTTAGGAATTAACGGTTTTGCCAATGGAATTTATAAAGAAGCTTTTCAAGTTGAAGCTTCAACCATTAGAACTGCTATTCTAGGACCTTTAATTTTAGCTCGTACACTAAGTATTTTTATAGCAGGATTACTTTACATTATTTTTGATAAAAGTAAATATAGCGGACAAGGGAAATTAGAAAAATCTTCTTCTCATTTAAATCCTAAAGATCAAATAAAAACTACCAAAATAAATGAAATAAAAGATTTTAAAATAATATGCATGGGATGGTTAATTATTTTTGCACTTTATTCTGTGGGCAGTATGATAAATCAATTATTATTTGGTAAAATGGATCCAATGGTTTATATGATCATTTTATTATTAATAATCAAAATATTTGACCTAATGTCTCAAGAAAATCAAAACGCTGTCACTCAATCCGGAAAATTCATGACAGAAAATTTCACAAGCGCTGTATTAGTAGGTTTAGGATTAACTACAAATTTCCAACAATTAAAAGAAACAATTGTAAATCCAAGTGTTTTAATAATTGTTTATGCTTCTTTATTCATAGCTACTTTAATTACATTTTTAATGGCACCAAAATTAGGATTTTATCCTTTAGAAACAGCTTTAACATCAGGAATTTCATCTTATAGTATCGGTGGAGCAGGTAATGTAGGAGTTATGACAATATCTCATAGAATGAATTTATTACCTTTTGCAATGATAGCCACTAGATTAACAGGACCTTTAGTATACGTTATAGCAAATATAGCTTTTCGTAGTATCTACATGGCATAAAAATTCTTTTTATTATAAAAATAAATTGTATTAGTCAAATTTAAAAGTTTTAAACGAATAAAGATCAACATATATTAAAACAGTTGATCTTTATTTTTTCTTACCACATTTAAATAAATATTTTAATATTTGTATATTTCCAATTAAAATATTGTTTTTTATTGTTAAATTTAAACAATAACAAAATAAATCGCATATATTATACAAAAAAATGCAATAACATATTTTATAACAATACTAAAACACAAACGACACCATCGAACAAATTGTTTTTTAAAATCAAAATTACCATTCCAAAAATTATAATAAATAAAACAAAAAGTACAAAAAAGCAAGTGTAATAAAAAAATGGAAAAAAATAATTTTTTTTTTCTACTAAAACATGTTTTTATAACTTGTAATATTAAATATTTTTTTAACATAAAAAAATTGCAACCTATTCTGAAAATTATTTAAATTTAATTAAGTATTTTTTTATAATTTTTAATAAAAAATAATTTTTTTAATGAAAATTAAAATACTAAAATTGCCTTAAGTAAAATCAATAATATATACACAAGGAGAATAAAAACAATATGTTCCAATTATCATTAACTAATATTAACATTTGCATAATATGTTATATCATAGGATCCATCCCTTTCGGTTTATTAATAGGCATTTTCAATAATAGAAAAATTAATTTATTAGGATCTAAAAATATCGGAGCATCCAATGTTACAAGAATTTTAGGTTTTAAATACGGTTTATTAACTTTTTTATTAGATTTTCTAAAAGGATTTTTACCTGTTTTTATTTTTAAAAATTCTAAATTAAATTTAAATTTTCCTCAAGACAAAACAATAATTCTAGGAATATGCGCTATTTTGGGTCATATGTTTTCTATTTTTAATCATTTTAAAGGAGGCAAAGCTATAGCAACTTCTGTAGGAGTAGTTACAGGAATTAATTTTTGGAGTGGTTTTTTTGGAGTTATGATTTTTATATTTTTAGTTAAAATTACTGGTTATGCTTCTTTATCTTCTTTAATTGCTACAATTATTACTAATATTAATTTATATATAACAAACCAAAATACATATAACTCTATAGCTATGGCTATTATTACTATTTTAATTTTTATTAAACATAAAAAAAATATTATTCAATTGTATTTAGGAACAGAAAATAAATTTAATATTAAAAATAAACTTTAATTAATCATATTTTAAAAAAATTCTCATAAATTAAAAAAATGTCAAAATATCATGGTCTGTTAAAATATCAAAACGATCAAATATAATATAAGTATTTTTATCAAAATGATTTTTTTTTAAAAAATCTAAATCTAAAGGCCAATGTTTATATTTTAATGTTAAAAAAAACCGGTAAAAATGTTTTTTATTAATAATTTGAAAAGAACGTTTAGCTATAGAAGGTCCTAAAACATTAGCTATATCAATTGAAAGATTATTTTGTAAAATAATCTTAAGTTTTTGAGCTATTTCTCGAGCCTTAAAAAAATTTTGATGCATGATTAAAAATTTACTAATCAACATAAAAGGAGGGTACCCGCTAATTTTGCGTTCTTCTAAAGTTTTTTCATAAAAATAATCAAAATCATTATTAACAATAGAATTTAAAATATAATTATTGATATTATAAGTTTGTATTAAAATACGAGATTTTATTGGCATGTTATATATTAATTGAACTAACATTTGAAAAGTTTTTTCTTGAGCTGTGAAATGAGATATATTAAGTAATGCATCGAAAAAAACAATACCTAATAAACTCATTGGCCAAGAAATACCATTTTTAATTATCATGGTAGTACCTAAATAAATATCTACTTTATTATCTTTTATATTAGATATAATTTTGTTATACTCTTTAATATTAAAATTACGAATATTATCCGAATCTATACAACCAACAAAAGCTTCTGGTATTTGTTCTTTTAAAAAACTTTTAATAGATAAAATACCAGAAAACATACTAGAAATAGTTTTTTGTTCACATAAAGAACAATATCCAGGAAATTTCTCTTTATAATCGCAAAAAGAACATTTTAATATTTTGCAATTAATATAAGAATGTAAAATACGGTCACATTTAAAACATTTAGGGATATAACCGCAATTGAAACATAAAACTAAACGAGAAAAACCTTTAATATTCACAAATAATAAACTTTTTGATTTAGATTTAAAATTTTTAATTAATAATTCGGTTAAAGATGAAGATAAAGGTGATAAATTTCCTTGTTGTAATTCTTTTTTCATATCGATTAATTGAATATCATATTTAATTCCCGTTTTTTTTAAATTCAGCCAGATATATTCGCCTAATTTTTTAGCTCGATAATAACTAGTTAATGATGGTGATAAACTAGATAAAATCAAAGGAATTTTATGATAATTAGCCCTTAATTGGGCTAATTCTCTAACATCATAAAAAGGCATCTTTATCTTTTCAATAAAAGCATCATGATGTTCGTCATCTATAATAATAACTCCCAAATCTACAAAAGGAGTAAAAACAGCAATATTAGTACCTATTACTAAATCAAATTTTAAAGATTGTTTAAAATTATTATTGACTTTATTAGGTATTTTGCCACTATGATTAATAAATATAACAATGTCAGGAAATTGTATTTTAATTCTTTTCACCAATCGTTCAATCAAAATAATCTCAGGCATTAAAATAAGAATTTGTTTTTGTTTTTTTAAATTTTCTTTAATTAATTGCCAATATATCTGCAATTTATCATATTCTAAAGAATAAATTAATAAATAAGTTTGATAACAATCTAAAAATAATTTGTTAAAAATATTTTGTTGTTCAATAGTTAAATAAACTTTTGATATTTCTCTTTCGTTAAGTGAATTGGTTGGGACATTATTAGCCCCAAATTTTTTATCTTCTGTTTTTTCTTGATAAACCAAAGATTTAATATGATTAAAAGACAATTGAGAAATTTCTTTTTTAGGTACAATAGAAATTTCAATAATTTTTTCTTTTTTTAATTTTCGCAAAATATCCATTTGAAAATTACTTTTCACATTTAATAAAAATTTTTGATCATCTAAATATTTTTTTAACTCTACTGGCACCAAATCCGATTTTAAAATAGAAATTCTACGAACATAAGAAGTTAATAGTTCTTTAGGCAAAACCGTTCTATAAACAGAAATTTTAGAATTTAAAGGTATTTTTAATAATTCATCAATTAACAAAAAAAATTCTTGATTTAGAAAAGGCACTAAATCAAGAACTTCTATTATTTCTTTGTTAGCGAATGCACTATTTTCCTTAATAACAAGCACGTAACCCAAACGAACAGTATTATTGAAAGGAATAATAACTCTAGTACCTATTTGAACTAAATTTCTCATTTTTTCAGGAATAATATAATCAAAAGATGAAAAATCAGAATTTAATGATAAATCAATTAAAACCTCAGCAATCATAAAAATAGCCTCTAATGATTTAAAATTTTAATATATAAATTGAAAAAATTATAATTAAAAGACAAAAAAACAATTATTAATAAGTAATTTTTATTTATTTAATTTATTCAATAATTCTTCTATACGTTGACCATGTAACAACTCATAATCATATTCAAATACTAAATTAGGAATATAACGGATTTTTTTTCTTATTTTAAGAGCTAAATCTTTACGAATAACTGTTTTATGTTCTTCTAAAATATTCTTGACTAAATTTAAAATTTCAGGTTTTTTATCAATAATAGTATAAAAAATTTTAGCTAATGAAAAGTCTTTATTAAGCTTCACATCTGTAATACTAATAAAACCTATTTGAGAATTTTGTATTACTTTATTAACAATACTTACTAATTCTCTGTGAATAATACTAGACATTCTTTCTACTACTATCAACTTATTCATCAACTATTTCCTCCATTCGGGACGCCTCTATTATATCATCCATTTGAAAATCATTAAAATTATCAAATACAATACCGCATTCACTATCTGTTTTAGCGCAATCAATATTATTTCTTAAATGTTTTAAAGAAATGATTTTTCCTTGATAAATTATTTTTTGTTGACGTTTAACCTGAACAGACGCGCCATTATAAATAACACCATTGATAACTCGACAACCAGCTATATTATTTTTATCACTTCTATAAAAAATCTGAATAATAATAGCTGTTCCTGTAAATTTAAGTTTAAAAATAGGTTGAGCCAAAGTTTTTAATTTTTTAGAAATATCTTCAACCAAGTGATATAAAATTTGATAATTTCTTATTTCTACTTTTAAACTATCAGCTAATTTTATTATATTATTATCTACCAAATTATTAAAATTAATAATAATAGCTTGGAAAGTATTAGCTAACATAATATCATTATTTGTTATCGCGCCAGTATCTGTTTTAATAAAATTAATTTTAACTCCATGAAAATTTAAATTTTTTAATGATTCTGTTATAACCTCAATCATACCTTGTGTATCCGTTTTTAAAACAAAATTTAATACTGAATAAGAAACGTTTTTTTTTAATAAATCTTCCATAAAATTTTGCTCTAAATTTTTTTTAATTTCTTGATGTTTTTGTTCTTGAGTTTTTTGTCTTCTTATTTCTATAATATGTTTGGCTATTTTTTCATTAGTTGCAACCATTAATAAATCGCCAGCTTGCGGAACTGTTTTAAAACCATAAACAACTGCAGGTTGTGAAGGCAAAACTTGTTTAATATTTTCTTTAATGTCATTTTCCAAAGCTCTAACTTTTCCATAAGCATGGCCAGCAATAACAATATCTCCAATTTTTAAAATTCCTTGGTTCACAATAACAGTAGCTGCAGAACCTTTATTCTTAATTAAACTAGCCTCTAAAATGATTCCTAGAACGTTTTGTTTAGAATTGATTATTCTAGGGCGTTTATCATTTACTAACAAAATAGTTTTTAATAAATCATCGATACCTTGAGTTTTTAATGCAGAGATTTCTATATAAAAAGTATCTCCGCCCCATTCTTTAGGAATTAAATTATATTCAGATAGTTCTGACATAATACGTTCCTTTTGATTAGGAATTTTATCTATTTTATTCAGAGCTATAATAATATCAACATTAGCTTTTTGAGCGTGTTGAATCGATTCTAAAGTTTGAGCTTGAACACCATCATCACAAGCTACCACCAAAACACAAATATCAGTTATTCGAGCTCCCCTACTACGCATTTGGGTAAAAGCTTCATGACCAGGACTATCTATAAAAGTGATTTTGCGTTTGTTATAAATAACTTCGTAAGCGCCTATTTTTTGAGTAATACCGCCGACTTCCTGATCTACCAAACGAGTTTTACGAATCACATCTAATAAAGTAGTTTTTCCATGATCTACATGACCCATGATTGTCACAATAGGAGAACGTGTTATTAAATTTTCTATTGGCGTTTTAGTAATCATATTTTCTTCATTAACTATAAAATCATCAATAATATTAATATTTAACTTTAAACCTAATAACTCAATCAAATCTCTTGTTAAAGATTGATTATTTTTAAATTTTATTCCTAATTTTCCAATTATCCCAATTAAAAATTTTTCTGACATCTGCCAAATTTCAGCTAATTCCTTAATAGTATGATTAGAATTGTACACGTAATCACGCATTAAAGAAACACTTGATTTATCATCTTTTCGATAATCTTCTTTTTTATTTTTATTTTGCATATAACTATTATTTTCTCCTCCTAGATTATATTTAACAAATATTATGTATTAACCATAAATCTATAAGTTGATAATAAAAAGATAATTTAAAAAATTTATAAACAAAATGAACACATCATTATTGATTAGTTTGAATTTCAATTTGCCATTGAGTTACTTTCATTGCTAACTTAAGATTTTGTCCTGATTTGCCAATAGCTAAAGCAACTTGATCAGGCGCTACAGAAACTAAAGCAATTTTTTTTTCAAAATCTAAATTTAAAATTTGAATAATTTGAGCCGGTTTTAAAGCGTTAATAATTAATTTTTCTATATCTACACTCCATTTAAATAAATCTATCTTTTCGCCTCTTAAAATGTTTAAAATATTTTTAATTCTATAACCTTTTTCTCCAATACAAGTCCCAATAGGATCTATTTTTTTATTATTAGAGAACAATCCAACTTTAACTCTACTAGAAGGAATACGAGCAATAGCCATAATTTGAACCAAACCATCTCGAATTTCCGGAATAAAATATTTTAACAATTCAACAACAAATTGATTATTAATGCGACTAACAAAAATTTGAAGATGCTTGGGTGTAGAATTACGAACTTCTGTAATTAAAACAAAAATTTTTTCACCGATATTAAAATGATCATTCAACATTAAATCTTTTTTAAAAATAAAAGTCTTAAAATTTTTCTCTAACATTAAAATAAAAAATTTTAATTTTTCTTCAATTACCTCTGCCATCATTAACTTATTTTCATATTGTTTAAAAAAATTAAAGATATTTTCTCTTTGAAATTTCAATAATTCTTCATTAAATTTATTTTTAAAGTCACGACTGCCATAAAAATTGAAATCTTTTTTTGGATCTACTTCAATTTCCAAAAGTTCGCCTACCTCAACAGAAGGATTAAGTTCTTTAGCTTTTTTTAAATGAATATAATCTTGTTCTTTAAACACAGAAACATCGCATTTTTCATCGACAACTATATATTGTTTATACAAGGTAATTTTATCATAATTTGAATCAAAAAAAACTCTACATTTTTTTATTTGAAAGGTCTTTTTACAACCAGATATTAAAGCTTTTTCTAAAGCATTAATAACTTGTTCACGAGTTATTTCGTATTCTTGCGCTATTTGATCAATATGTTTTAAAAAATTTTTATTTTCCAAACAAATTACCTCTTTCTTATCAAAATATAATTTAGATTATCAAATCATCTTATGTTCTTTAAAATTAAAAAAGTGGTTATTTAAAACAAACCACTTTAAAATAAAAATTAACTTTAGAAATTCGATTATATATAAATATAAAATTAAATATTAAATAAAAATATAAAAATTTATATTTAATATTTAATGAACAAGCTAAGATAATTTAATCATTTTAATATTTTATAATATTTTTTCAAAAAATTATCGTATAACATAGTTTATCATATTATATTAATAAAAAACTAAAATAATAGGAAATTTAAATAAAATTTTTTAACAAAATATGGTACGGATAATGAGATTCGAACTCATAAGAGAAAATTTCTCACATGCCCCTCAAACATGCGCGTCTACCATTCCGCCACATCCGCATAAAATATCTTGTTTTATAAAAAGATATTTTAATTAATAAAATTAATTTTCCACTAAAATCAAATAATAATGTAAATGGTCGTTATTTATAATTTTATTGATTTCTAAATCATTATAATTCTTAGATAAAAATTTTTCCAAACCTATTAAAGAATAATGTTTTTCTAATTTTTGATCATAAAAAATAGTAACTAATTGAGTTGTTTTTGTAATCATTCTTTTTAATAATGCGATAATTAAAATTTCTAAATCATTATGTTGTTGAAAAAAAATAGAATCTACAAAAGCTTTCAATTCTAAAGAAGAATTTTCTGATAAATTATAATTTGGATTAAATAAAATTTTACCTACTAAATTATTTTTAACATTATCAATCATATTAGAAATATTTTCATTATAAGATAATGTTTCATCAAAAGAAACAAGAGCATTATAACCTTGAGCAATATTGCTAGTATTCATAACACTAATGTTAAATTTATCAAAACTTTTTGTAATTAAATCACTCTTAGCTAATATTTCTGGATCATTAGGTAATAAAATAACATTACAACATTCAACTTTATTTAAAATTGCTTTTAAATTATTCCAAAAAAAATCCCACATAAATTTTCTATTTTTAATAATAATATAATCTAATTTAAAATCTTTTTTAAAAATATTTAAAATTGTTTCATTAGGAACAATAGATATTAAAATATAATTTTTTTGAAAAATTTGATTATTATAAGAATTCCGTTCTTTCAGAAAATTTTTATTTTGCTCTTTCATATTATCAATTTTAGACTTAATTAAAAAGCCGTATTTTAATACATTTGTTAAAACCAATCCAGGTTTATTAGTATGAATATGTATTTTAAGCAAAGTATCATTAACTATAGCTATTAAAGAATTGCCAAATTTAACCAATTTTTGACGTAATTGTGACAAATCCAATTCTTTTGGATTATATAAATTAACAACTAATTCTGTACAATAACAATAAGGAATCTCTGAACATTTTATATCAGATATTTTATCAATATTATGATTCTCAAAAACCTCCGTTTCTTGAGAAATCATAAAATCTTTAGAAAAGTCTTTTAAAGAAATATTTGAATTTGAATCTTTAAAACACAACAACATACCTTCAAAAAAATAAATCAAGCCAGCTGCTCCGCTATCCACAACATTAGATTCTTTTAAAATAGGTAATAATTCAGGAGTTTTAGCTAAAGATTTTTTAGCATATTTAATAATTTTACTCAATAATTCTTCAATATTGTTAAAATTTTTTTGATTATTCACAGCTTCAATAGAATCGCGCAATACCGTTAAAATAGTACCCTCTACAGGAGAAAATATAGAAGAATAAGCTTGTTGATAACCACTAAGTAATGATTGAATAAATTCTTTTATATTAATAAAATTTTTCTTTAATAGAATTAACTTATTAGAAAATCCAGTAAAAAATTGAGATAAAATAACACCTGAATTACCTTTAGAATTCATAATTAAAGCATTAGCTAAAACGCGAGAAACTTCAATAATAGAATTTTCATTAAGAGAATAAATATGACGAATACCTTCAACCATAGTCATATACATATTAGTTCCTGTGTCGCCATCAGGAACAGGAAAAACATTTAAATTATTTATTTTTTGACAATTTTTTTTTAAATTAATAGTACCATTAATAACCATTTCTTTAAAAAGAAGACCATCTATTGTTTGTTCTGATATTGCCATTATTCAAAATCCTTTTTCTTTAACCTGATGAAAAAATAAAAATTAGATCTTTTTATTTATAAAAAAATAATTATTTTTTTATAAAAAATTAAAATTGACTTCAATAAATATTCTTATTTATGATTAAATTACCAATTTCACATACTAATTATTATTTTATCCAATTGAAATTCAAAAATTCTCATTATCAATCAACTTTTTTAATTTATATTAAGTATAAAATAACAATAAATATCATTATTTTTTTATAAATTAAATAATTTTTTTCATCAATTAACTTAAACTTAATATAATAACATTTTCTAAAAAATAAATTTAAATATTTAAAATTTTATTCCTTAAGAAATTAAAAATTTAAATTTAGAAGTTTATATTTTTAAAACAATTATAAAAAAACAATAACAGTAATATATTACAATAAATATATTTTTTTGTCTAAAAAATTCTAAAATATAACTTTCCATTTAATAAGAAATAAATTAATTTTCAATAATATAACTGAAACAAATTTGAGAAAATAATATAAAATTACTAATATTAGCTTAAATAATTATTTTATTAAAATAAAAAAATATTATATTTAAAAATTTCATATAATTTTCAATAATATAATTATCATAAACCAATAAATTTAAACACTTTAATTATGAAATAAAAATAAATTTGTTAAAAACCGACAACTAAAATGATGTAAACAATAATATAAATATAATCATTTAAAAAATAATTTTGAAAAGCGAGTTAACGCAATGGATTTAAAATTAATCAAAGATTTTCAAACATTTTTAAAAATTGAACGAAACTATTCATTATCAACAATAGTTAATTATACTTCTGACTTAAAAGAATTTATATTACTTTGTAATCGAAACAAAATAGATTTCAATATTAATGAATTAAAAAATGACAATTTATCTCGTCTCTTTTTAATCCATTTAACTTCTAAAAAAAATAAAAATACAACTATTAAAAGAAAAATTTCTGCTTTAAAAACTTTTTATAACTTTTTAAAAGATAAACACAACGTTCAAAATAACATATTTAAATCTTTGCCTAATATCAAAACAAATCACAAAATACCTAAAATTATTGAACCCTATCATATAAAAAAATTACTACATTCTATAAATATAAACCATAGTATTACAAATTATCGCAATTATTTAATAATAGACTTGCTTTATAGCTGCGGATTAAGAGTAAAAGAATTAGTTGATTTAACTATTAATAATATAAATTTTTTAAATAATCAAATATTAGTTAATGGTAAAGGTTCCAAAGATAGATACATACCTTTGCATAGAAAACTTGCTGATATGTTAAAAAGCTATATAGAACATGTAAGACCTAAATTTATTAATAATAAAAAGAAAAAACAAATATTCTTCTTAATTACTAATCAACATGGCAATAAGATAACTACTAGAGGCATCAGCTTTATCATTCAAAAAATCTACTCAAAAAATAAATACAAAGGGAAAATATCACCACATATGTTTAGACATGCTTTTGCTACTGTTTTGCTAAAAAATGGAGCAGATTTAAGAATAGTGCAAGAATTATTAGGGCATAATCATTTAAAGACAACTCAAATTTATACTTATATATCTGATAATGAATTGCACAAAAAATTTTTTTATTATAATAATATAATAAATAAGCATAATAAAGAAAATAAAAGAATAATATTTATAAAAGAAAGAGAAAAATAACAAAAATGTCAAATGAAAGTTTTTTTGAAATAGTAAGTTATTACAAAAAAAACAATATTCAAATACCGAAAAGACAAACTAAATATAGTGCAGGATATGATTTAGCAGCCGCTATAGAAACAAAAATTTTACCACAAGAATTAGCAATAATACCAACAGGATTAAAAGTATTTTTGCCTTCCAATCAAGTTTTACTAATTTATTCTAGATCATCTTTATTTATAAAAAAAAAATTAATGTTAACAAATAATGTAGGAGTAATAGATAGCGATTATTATAATAATTCCGAAAACGAAGGGCATATCCTAATATCATTATACAATTTTTCTAATCAAACGGTTGTTATCGATAAAAACGAAAGGATCGCCCAAGGAATATTTCAAAATTTTTTACTTACTAAAAATGATAATAATGAAAATAAAATTCGAAAAAATGGCTTTGGTAGTACTAAAAAAATTTAATCAAATAATTGTCAAAAAATATAAAATATGTTAAAATGTTAAGGTTAATAAAAAATACGATTGGAAATTAGGGACCAAAACCAAATAAAAATAATACCCTTTTAATGTAAAATTTTAATAAAATTAAAAAACTTCAAAGTGAAAAAAGGAGTCACACAAAACAAATAATATGGGTAGTGTAACAAATATTAAACAATTATTAGAAGCCGGAATACATTTTGGACATTCAGCAAAAAAAACACATTATAAAGCTAAAAAATATCTTTTTTGCTTAAAAAATGATGGAATTCCTACAGTAAGAAATAAAATTCATATCATAAATTTAAAAAAAACTGTAGAGCATATCGATATTGCTTATAAAAAAATTGTAGAAATAGTTTCTTCGGGAGGAAAAATTCTTTTTCTAGGAACTAAAAAACAAATACAAGATATTATAAAAACAGAAGCTCAAAGATCAAAACAATATTATATTAATCAACGTTGGTTAGGAGGAATTTTTACTAATTTTAGTACTATCACCCAAAGAATTAACTATTTAATAAACCTCTATAAAGAAGAAGAAGAAGGTTTATGGAATCATTTAACTAAAAAAGAAGTAGCAAAATTAACTCAAAAAAGAAATAAATTAGAGAAAATTTTAGGTGGTATTAAAAATATGACCAAACTACCTCAAGCTATTATTATTATAGATACACAAAAAGATTCTATAGCTATTGCAGAAGCAAGAAAATTAAATATTACTATTTTCGGCATTATAGATAGCAATTGTGATCCAGATTTAGTAGATTATGTTATTCCCGCTAATAATGATGCTATCAAAGGAGTTAAATTAATAACTTCTATTTTAGCTAATGCTGCTTTGGAAGGTATGAAATCCAATGATAAAACAAATGAATCGGAAAAAAATATTTCTAACAAAGAAAAATAATTTTATAAATTTATAAAATAATATTCTTAAAATTCATGTGAAAAAACAAAAAATCAAATTTTTTTCAAATTTTTTAAAAATTTATAATATAGAAAAAATTAAATAAAAGAGTTTAATTAAAAATATGGAACCTGAAATAATAGAAAAAGTTAAAAAATTAAGAGAAATTACTAATTTTGGTATATCAGATTGCGCAAAAGCTTTAACAAAAACTCAAGGAAATATAGAAAAAGCTATTGAATTATTAAATCAAGAAAAATATATAGAATATCCGGAAACTTTTGAAGAAAATTTGACAGAAGGCGCAACTCATGTAGCTTTTAACAAAAACAAAGCTGTACTTTTCGAAATAAACATAAAAACAGATTTTGCAGCCAAAAATATAAAATTTATAGAATTAATACAAAACATAGAAGAAATTTTGTTAAAAGCTCCTAATAATTTTGAAAAATTAAATGATTTCTTAAATTATAATTATCAAGGAAAAACAGTAAAACAAATAATAAGTCAAAAAATGACTATTTTTCAAGAAAAAATCAGATTAAAACGCATACAAGTTATTTATAAACAAAACGAAGAAAGTTTTGGCTATTATATACATCAAAATGGAAAAATTTCCACCTTAATACATATAACTAAACCATGTCAAATTGTTGAAAAACATTTACCTATTCACATTACAGAATCAAACCCTCAATCTAAAGATATTTTACTGCAACAAAATATGTATAATAATTCTAAAATTAAAGTTCAAGAATATTTAAAAACACATAAGACAGATATTATTACGTTTTATCGTTTCGCTTTAAATGATTAAAAAAATATATCTTTAAATATAATTTATTTTAATAAAAAAAATATTCAATAAATTAGGATTATTTTAATCAAAAATATTAAATAATGAATTAAAAATTTTAAAATATTAAAAAAATTTATTAATTTACAAAAATATATAATTTTAGTCAAACGGGAGATATTAATGTTAGGCAAGATTCTTTTAAAATTAAGTGGAGAAGCATTAAAAGGGGAAAAAGTAACTATTGATCCACACAAAGTAAAAGAAATTGCTAAGGAAATTAAAGAAATTAAAGATTTAGGCGTACAAATTGTTATAATTATTGGAGCGGGTAATATTTGGCGAGGAATTACTGGACAAACTCTTGGAATGAAAAGAGATCAATCAGATTATATGGGAATGTTAGGAACTATCGTAAATGCTTTAGCTTTACAAGATGCTTTAGAAAATTTGAACGTTGAAACTCGTGTAATGACATCTTTTCAGGTACTTGCGGTAGCTGAACCTTATATCAAAAAAAGAGCCGATCATCATTTAAACAAAAAACGTGTTATCATTTTGAGTGGAGGTATTGGAGTACCTTTTTTTTCTACAGACACCGCAGCCGCTCTAAGAGCTGCTGAATTAAGTATTAACATAATTTTAATGGCCAAAAATAATGTGAAGGGCGTATATAATTCTGATCCCAAACACAATCAAAAAGCGATTTTTTTAGAAAAAATAGAACATAAAGAAATTATATCAAAAAGATTAAATGTTATGGATATCACCGCTGTTTCTTTATGTTGGGAAAATCAAATAGATATTATAGTTTTTGATATGAATCAAAAAGGTAATATTAAAAAAGTAATTTTAGAAGAAAAAATAGGAACATTAATCACTTCTAAAACTTCTAAGGAGAATTAAAATGCAAGATTATAATAATCAAATAGAAATTATACTAAATGAAATGAATGAAAAAATGCAATCTCAAATTAAAATCATGACCGACAAATTCAAATATATAAGAACTGGAATAGCTAATCCGCAAATATTAGATCAAGTATATATCAATTATTATAACCAAATGCAACCTTTAAGACATTTTAGTTCTATTTATGTGTCTGAAGGTAATCAATTACATATAAAACCATTTGATAATACTTTAACAGAAAGTATTAAAACAGCTATTTTAAAATTAAACATAGGTATTCATCCGAAGACTGAAAACAATATTATTAAATTAATTTTTCCCAAACCTTCTGAAGAACAACGTATTCAATTAACTCAAAAAATCAAAAAAAATTCAGAGGAAGCCAAAATCATTATTAGAAATATTAGAAGACAAAGTAAAGACAAAATTAAAAAAATAAAACTTAACCAAGACTTAGAAACGCAAACATTTAAACAATTACAAACAATTCATGATAAATTTATCAAATCTATAGACGAATTGACTAATCAAAAAAATAAAGAATTATTAAAGTATTAATAAATATTTATAAATCTAATTTATATGAAAATTAATAAAAAAAAAATATATATAGGGATTAATATGCTCTTAATAACCTTTATATGGTTAAGCATTTTAACATATATAGACAAACAACGCAATACTAATATTTTATTTTATAATTGTGTTTTACTACTTATAACTTTTATATATTCATCTTTTCGAGAAGTCATTCAACAGTTGAAAATCCAAAAAACTTCAACAAACGCAATAATATCTCATAATCAAAATAAACCAAATTTTTTGAATATATTATCTTTTTATATATTTAATGCTGCTTATGGTTTTTATTTAATAAAAATAATTTTAAACTATTTATACAATAATCAAATTATTAAAATAAAAAATAATTATATCTTGCATACCTATATAAAAAAATTTTTTTTATTAGAAAAAACAAATGTAATAAATAATAATTCAATCATATTATTTATATTTTTAACAATTATTTTCGTTTTATATATTTATTTTATAAGTAAAAAAAATTTAAAAATAAACCAATTAAGTTTCATATTTCAACACCTCATCATAATACAAGGATTATTATATTATTTTATATTTAATAATAACCGGACTGTTATGATAACTATATTTTTATACATTATTGCTTTATTATATAATTTTATTTCAACACGAAATAATAAAAACTTTTATAACAAATTATTTCAACATATAGCTATTTTTATATATATTTTATTAGGTGTTATTTCTATATTTAGTTTATTTTTAATTAAACAAAAAATAATATTATATTTATTTACTATTTCTATTTCAAGCGATATTTTTGCATTTTTAGGAGGTTATTTTTGGGGTAAAAACCTTTTATGTCCTTCGATTAGCCCAAAAAAAACTAAAGAAGGATTTTGTTTTGGAATATTATGTACTATTATAATTATCAACATTATTTTTGATAATCCAAAAAAAACATCATTTTATATTATTTTCTTTATATTAACCATAATAAATAGTATAATAGCCCAAATAGGAGATCTTATAGTTTCAAAATTTAAAAGAAATTTAAAAATTAAAGATTTTGGCAAAATAATTCCAGAACATGGAGGTTTATTAGATCGTTTTGATTCAATTTTATTCTTATCTCTTTTTACAATTTTAATAATAATTAATCCATTTTCGCAAATAATTCATCAATTATTATTAATAATTTAAAAACACAATAATTTTTATAAAATTAAATAATTTCAATTTATTAATAATTTTTTTATACAAGTTAATATAAAATAATACAAAAAATAATTAATATTTTGAAAAAATCTTTATTTAAATAATTCATTCACAATTTGGAAAAAATTTTAAAATTTATTGTTTCTAAAAAAATTTAAATAAATATTTTTAAAATAACCAAAATTTATATTTAATTATAAATTATTTTAAAAACCAAAAAAATTTAATGTATTAATAACGTATTTTTAAAATTTTTGATTTTTTTAGTAAACTATAAGAAATTAATTAAATTAAACATTAAAAATTAAATTTAAATAAGAATAAATTATTTAAATTTTAATAAACAAATTTATATTTTAGTTATTATCTCTATGTATAAACAAACCTACTATTCTAAACCGGAAAAACAAGTGTACTAGCATCCAGTTCTTTGATATCTTAATTCTAAATATTGAAACTATTTAAAATTTTAAAAATAATTATATAGATTTTGAATTTTTGGTTGGGTTATCAAAAATATACGGATAGATTATTGGCGTTTCCTTGATAAGATTTGTTTTCATCAACTATTACCAACAGCCCCCGTCCAAACGGTGCGAGCAAGTTTCCCAGCACACCGCTTTCCATAATTTATCCCTGTTCCGGGTTTAACTTCGTGTCACCACTGGTTAAATGTTTATTCT
>NZ_JAOSIQ010000010.1 GCF_030586845.1 Candidatus Phytoplasma bonamiae
GGAGTAAAACTGGATCTGGAATGATCCAGTTAATCGTCCTCCCTAGAACAAGGTTAACGACCTTGATAGGGCGAAAGAAGTTAGTAATTTATGGTTTATCAATAAATTATGGCAAGCCGGATGCTGGAAAACTTGCTTTTGTGATTTTTTTAAATAAGAATAGTTGCGATAGATATAATAAAAAATAAATCAGGTTTTCAAAACGCAAATAATCTATCCTTATTAATTAATAAATTTGAGATAAAACGTTATTTTATCAATTTTTACTATCATTAAACAAAATAACTATAATTAATAACGTATAAAAGTAATCATAATAAATAATAATATTTTTCATATCATTTACAAATAATAAATAATGATATCATTAACTTATCTTTATGTAGTTAACAATTTTTTATATTAGAAGTTATTCACATTGATATATAAAACATATAAATACTAAATAAATTTTAAGATAAAGATTGCCTCGTATTAATGTATTTTATTTTCAATTTAGAAAAATAAAGACAAAAGAACAATAAAAAAAATAATTCAAAATTAATAACGAAAGATATTAATAGTAATCCAAAAATAGATCAATTATTACATCTACATCTTAAACGGCAAATATATTTTATTAAGTAATAATTTAATAACATATAAGAAAAAATTATCTTTATTTTAATTATTTTTTACTTTATTTCGGAGCGGAAACAAAAATAAATGACATTAAATTTTAATAAAAATATTTCATTTTTTAGTTTATTTTTTTTATTTTGTATTATTATTGTTTTAATAAAATTTTTTTTAATTCAGGATACTAATGTAAGTGATAATTATCATTTACATCAAATTTTAAAAAACGATTCAATTGGAAAATCAAATAATACAAAAGAAAAAGATATTATTTCATCAGATTTTTGTAAATTTAAAATTAATCCAAAAGATTTTGAAATAATACAAACATATATATTTTCCAATAATTATTATGATAAATTATCTATTATAAATAAAATAACTAACGAAGAACAAAAAATAATTGAAAAAATTAAAAATAAATGGAATTTTGTTTTAGAAACTAAAATAAAAAGAGAAAAAAATATTAATGATTTAGATATAAAAATTAATAATTTAATTAAAAAACAAGAATTAATTCAATCACAAATTGAAGTATTAGAAAATCAATTTTTCTCAAACCCGAATTCTTTAAAAGGAAAAGAAAAGTTATTGCATCAAAAAAAAATCAATGATTTAAAAGAACAATACTGTTTCAATCAAAATCGTTATCAAAAATTTAAACAAATTAAATTTAATTTTGTCGAAAATTGTAACAAAATAATAGAAAATCAAAAACATAAATTAAAAATAGAATTGTATTCTTTTTATGAATTAATGTAAAGTATTATAATTTTATATAATAAAATAATTCTTATAATAAAAGAATTAAATTATTTTTTCAGTGATAGATATAATTAAATCTCTATAAAAAATGGCTTTATCGAAATCTAATCTTTTAACGGCTTCTTTCATTAATTTTTTTAACTTAATCAATTCTTTTTTAGTAACATTTTGCAAATCGATATTAATATCTTTCATAAAATTTTTTTGAGAATTATGATGAAAATTAGTAATATTTATTTTTTTATTAATAATCTGAGGATTAACATTATATTTTTTATTGTATTCTTGTTGAATGATTCTGCGTCTGTTGGTTTCGGAAATAGCTGTTTTCATAGCGTTAGTAATATTATCCGCATACATGATTACTTTACCTTGAATATTGCGAGCTGCTCTTCCGATAATTTGAATTAAACTACTTTCGTTTCGTAAAAATCCAGCTTTATCAGCATCTAAAATAATCATTAAAGAAACTTCAGGTAAATCTAAACCTTCTCGTAATAAGTTTACTCCGATTACACAATCATAAATACCCATACGTAATTTTTGTAAAATTTGTAAACGTTGTAAAGCTGGTATTTTGCTATGTAAAAAAGTAACTTTAATACCCATTTTTTTTAAATAAAAACTTAAATCTTCACTAAAATTCATGCTAATAGTAGTTATTAAAACTTTTTCATTTTCACTTTGCCTTTTTTTTATTTCCTCCAATAAATCATTCATTTGATTTCGGGTAGATCTAATTTCAATTTGAGGTTCTAAAATGAATGTTGGTCTAATTATTTGTTCTACTATAGGAATATTTTTGGTTAATTCATATTTTCCTGGTGTTGCAGATAAATAAATTATTTTATCTATTTTCTGTTCGAATTCTTTAAACTTTAACGGCCTATTGTCTAAAGCACTTGGCAAGCGAAAACCGTATTGAATTAATTTTTGTTTTCTCGAATAATCTCCGAAAAACATACCTTTAATCTGCGGAATAGTAATATGAGATTCATCAATAATAATTAAAAAATCAGAACCAAAATAATCAATTAAGGTAGTAGGGGGTTCTCCTTTTTTTTTTAAAGATATATGTCTCGAATAATTTTCGATACCCTTGCAATAACCTAATTCTGTCAGCATTTCTAAATCATATTTAGTTTTTGTTTCTATTTTTTGAGCTTCTAAAAGTTGATTTTGAGATTTAAAATATTTAATTCGTTGAGTTAATTCTTTTTTAATTCTTTTAATACTTTCTTTTAATTTGGTAGGATTGGTAGTATAAATGGAAGCGGGAAAAATAATTACTTTAGTTAATTCTTCAATAACATTTCCATCCGTTATATTAAAAAGTTGAATCTTTTTAATTTGATCATCGTCAAAAATTAAACGAATTGCTTCTTTTTTGATATTAGAATTAATAAGATCTAAAATATTACCATGAACACGAAAATTACCATTGTTTAATTGCGAATCATTTCTACAATATTGTAATTCTATTAGTTTTTTAAACAATTGAGCCATAGGGTAATTTTGATCTTGATATAAATATAAAATAGAATTTTTATAATCTTCTATATCGCCTATTCCAAAGATACAAGATACTGATGATACTACAATAACATCGTCATAATTAATTAAAGAGTTAATAGCGTTATGACGTAATTCTACTATTTCTTCGTTAATAATTTTTTCTTTTTCAATATAAAGATCACGAGATACAATATATGATTCTGGTTGATAATAATCATAATAAGAAATAAAATATTCAACTTTATTATCAGGAAACATTTCTTTTAGTTCATTAAAAATTTGTCCTGCTAAAGTTTTATTATGTGCAATAATTAAAGTTTTTTTATTTAATTGATTAATAATGTTGGCAATAGTAAAAGTTTTACCAGTACCTGTAGCTCCTAAAATAATTTGTTCTTTTTTATTTATCTCAAAATTTTTTAATAGTTCTTTAATGGCTTGAGGTTGATCACCACTTGGTTTATATAAGCTTTTTAATTTAAATTTCATATTAAGATTTTATTCCTTATTTTTTTTAAATATTGACCAGTATAGCTATTGGAATTATTCATAATCTCTTCTATATCTCCTTTGGCTATAATATAACCACCATTTAACCCTCCTTGCGGTCCTAAGTCGATTATATAATCGGCATTTCGAATCACATGTATATTGTGTTCTATCATAATTATTGTGTTTTTTTGATTAACTAATTTTCTTATTAAGGAAATTAATTTTTCAATTTCAAAAAAATGTAATCCTTTAGTAGGCTCATCTAATATATAAATATTTTGAGAAAAATTATTTTTATATATTTTTTTGATTAAAAATAATCTTTGTTTTTCGCCATCTGATAAAATGTTTAATTTACTACCTAGTTTTAAATAATTTAAACCTATATTTATTAATAACTCTAAAACAATCTTAATTTTTTTATGATTTTTAAAAAAAATATATGCTTCAGATACATCCATATCATAAATATTAGCAATAGTTTTATTTTTATATCGAATAGTTAAAGTCTCAAAATTGAATCTTTTCCCTTTACATTGATCGCAAGGGACTATAATATTAGGTAAAAAACCCATAAATATTTTTTTAAAACCTTCTCCGAAACAAGAAGAACAAACAGCAGAAACAGAGTTTAAAACAAAACGCCGTTTATTATAACCTTTAGCTCTCGCTTCAGGAGATTGAGCAAACAAATTACTAACAATTTCCGAAATACCTAAATAATGGATCAAATGATATTTTGACTTTTTATCAAAATTTTGCGATTCTATATGAATAATATTTTTAAAATTATTTTGATTTTCTGCAAATATAACCTGATTCATCATAGATATATTTGGTTCAGAATTTTTAATTTTCATTAAACCTTTATATATAACTTCGTTAAGTAAAGTTGATTTTCCTGATCCGGAAACTCCAGTAATAACAACAAATAAGTTTAAAGGAATATTAAGATTAATATTTTTTAAATTATTAGCACAAGCGTTTCTTATTTTCATATAATTTGAAGACGATATTTGAGGTTTTAAACTATCCTTCGAATAAGAAATATTTTTTAAATATTTACCTGTTAAACTATGTTTATTTTCTAAAATATTATTTATAGATCCGCAGGCTACAACAGTACCACCTTTATTACCACCTTCAGGACCTAAATCAATTATATAATCAGCAGATAATATAATTTCTTGATCATGCTCTATTATTAATACAGTGTTGCCAAGCTTTACTAATTTACGAAAAATTTCAATTAATTGAATATTATTATAAGGATGTAAACCTGTAGATGGCTCATCAATTATATATATAACTCCTGTCAATCGAGAAGCAAGTTGATTAATTAATTTAATTCTTTGTATTTCGCCACCTGATAAATCAGAAATACTTCTATTTAATTTTAAATATTCTAAACCTAATTTCTTCAACAAATTTAAACGTTGCTTAATAGCTTCTAAAGCATTTTGAATATTGATTTTTTCTAAAGAGCTTAAGTTAATATTTTCTATAAAATTTAATAATTCATAAACAGTTAAATCGGTTAATTCATAAATATTTTTATCATTAATCTTATAAGATAAAGCATAATTATTCAATCGAGTTCCAGAACAATTAGGGCATGTAAAAGAAGATTTAAATTTATTTAACCAATTTTGAATATTAATATAATTAGAAAAATTTTTTTGATAATATTCAAGAATAGGGATAATACCAAGAGGAAATGTTACAGCTTCATCAGATAATTTTTCAGGACCATATAATAAAATATTTATTATAGATTTGCTCATTTGCTTTAAAGGAAGATGGATATCAATTTTATATTTATTGAAAAATTTTTTTAAATTATCTTGAAGATTTTTTGTTGAATAATCATTTTTAAAAGGCAATATACCTCCATTTGAAATAGATATATTTTTATCTAAAATTAATTTTTCATCAAAAATCAGTATATTACCTAAACCTTGACATTTATGACAAATCCCTCTTTTTTTATAAAAAGAAAATAAATTCATTTTATTTTCTAATTTAGTTAGAGAATTTTTACCATCATTATAATTTAAATCAAAAGTCAATATTTTTTGATTAGACAGCATAATTAATATTTGATTTTTGTTAAATTTTATAGACAATTCTAAAGCCGAATTCAAACGATCTTTGGTTTGATCGCCAACATTAAAATGATCAATAACTAGAAAAATGTTATTTAATTCATTTTTTTCTAAATCATTAATTTCTTTCATATTATTAAAAATAAAAAATCGATTATTAATAAAAAAATGATTATAACCTTCTTTAATCAAATTTAAAATTGTTTTATGAGATATTTTTGTTTGATTTTCTTGAAAAGGAGATAAAATTATAATCTTTTGGTTTTTAAAATCGTTTAATAATTTATGAATTATTTGCTCTATATTATATTTTTGATAAGGATGATTGTTTTGTGCATCATAAGACACGCCAATATGTGCATAAATTAATTGTAAATAATAATAAATTTCTGTAATAGTGCCAACAGTATCTTTGGAATTATTAATAATTTTTTTTTGTTCGATACTTATTACTGGAGCCAAACCTGAAATATAATTAACATTTGTTTTTTTCGTAAATTGAAAAAATTTACGATCATAAAAATTTAAAGATTCTAAATAAATTCTTTGACCTTCCTGATATAAAATATTTTTCACTAAAGAAGTTTTGCCTGAACCCGAAATTCCAGTAAAAACCACTAATTTAAATTTAGGAATTTCTACATCAATATTTTTTAAATTATTTTCTCGAGCACCTTTTATTATAATTGCATCTTTTAAATTACTAAAATTTGTATTATTCATAAATATCCTTTAATACTGCATAAAAATTAAATATTTTCTATTTTTTATATTAAATAAAATTATTCATTTTTATTTTATTATTAATTTTTCTATGAAAATTAATAGTAAAATTATGAACTTCTTCACTTAAATGAAATAAAAAACGAAATAAAAAACTTTTTTTATTTAATAAAATTTCTTTATTTGACAAAATTAAACTTTCTAATTGATGATAATTATTTTTTTTCAAAGCGCCTAAATTGAATTCTTGTATTAAAGTTTTTAAAATTTTTCTACTAATATTAAATTGCCCTATACCGCCATCAACTAAAATTAAATCTGGTAAAGGCAAATTAAGATTAATTAATCTTTGATATCTGCGTTCAATAGCTTCTGATAAAGAATTATATTCATTCGGATCAGATTGTTTAATACGAAAAGCACAATAAGATTTTTTTTGTAATTGATAATTTTGAAAAACAACTACACCACTAACAAAATTTTTACCAAAAGAATGAGAAATATCGAACACTTCAATATAATTAATATTTTTTTGATACAATTTTGATAATTCATTTAAAGCTATAATTGTATCATCTATTTTAGCTCGATACAATAAATTGTATTTATTTAAATTTTCTTCGGCATTTTTTTGGGCTAATTGTTGTAGTTTTTTTTCTTCATTATTAAATTTTAATAAAAACTTAGTATTAATTAATTTTTTTATTTCTGGATTATTTGAAATTAAAGATGGATTTAAAATAATTTTTTTAGGTAGCAAATTGTTCTCATAATATAAATGTAAATAAGTTATCATATTATCAATTGGATCATTAATATATTCTAATATTATTTGATGATGTTCTCTAATTTTGCCTTGATGCATTTTAAAAATATAAAGAGAAATTTCATTTTGATTAAAACAAAAACCAAGAATATCACAACTTAAATGACTTTTTAATTCAATAACTTGTTTAATAATAATATTTTTTAAATGTTCTAAAATTTTATAATATTCCTGAGCTTTTTCAAAATTTAACATTTTAATAGCTATTTTAATTTCATTTTTAATTTTTTGTAAAATATTTTTATTTTTACCTTTTAAAAAATCCTTAATTCCTTTAATATTTATAGAATAATCAATAGATTTATTTTTTTCAGGACAACAAGGCCCTAAACATTCATTGATTTGATAATAATGACAAGGTTTTTGAGGAATCGGTTGGCAACGTCTTAAAGGATAAATTTTATGTAATAAACGAACTGTTTCTTTCATACTATTATTATAAGGATAAGGACCAAATATTGTAGCATTTTGAGGGATGTTTTTATAATAAGAAATTTTTAAACGTGGATGTTTTTCGTTAGTAATTTCAATATAAGCATAATTTTTATCATCTAATAATTTAAAATTATATTTCGGAATATGTTTTTTAATTAAATTAGCTTCTAAAATAAAAGCTTCTAATTCATTATTAGTAATAATATATTCGACATCACATATTTCTTTAATCAAATTAAAAGTTTTAGAATTATGATTTTTAGAATAAAAATAACTTTTAATTCTTAAAAATAAATTTTTAGCTTTTCCGATATAAATTATATCATTGTAACAATTTTTAAATAAATAACAACCAGATTTATTAGGAAAGTTAATAATTTTAGTTAACAAAAGATTGTTAATTTGATTTTTTTGCATTTTTAAAGACATATTTTTATTATGACCATATTTCAAATCTTTTTAAAAAATTTTTCAATAATTTTAATTTTATAAAAACAGTATAATTTATAGATTAAAATTTATTTTTAATTTTTAAATAAAAAAGTTTTGATATTTTTTAATATAAGTGATTATTAATTTTATAATAACTTAAAAATAAAAAAAGGGCAAGTTTTTATGAAAAAATATTTTTTTTAGTTAATAAATAAAAAATAGATATATAAATTTATATTAATAAAAACCAAATAATGAAAATAAATCCTCATTTTAAAAAAAATTATAAATATAATTTATAGAATTAACACACATTAAATATAAATTATAACAATTCAAATGCTGGAACAATGTTCGCCCATAATTCAGAAGAAGGGATTTTTTTAATAAACAACCAAAATATAAATTCGATTATTACAAAACAAATGATTTATTATTTATAAAAAAATATGGTTAAATTAATTTATTATTTTAATAAATTTTTTTTATTTTCTAAATTTTAAATTGGGGAGAGTTATAAAATTATTAACAAATTATTTAATTCTAATTATTTTTTAAATATAAAAATTATCTTATATGTTTGTTTATTATTTTGTTATCCATTTTTAAATCAAATATCTTGTAATAACAATTATTTGATGTTAATAAAATATGATTTCATTTATATTAATGAAAATTGACAACATATTTTCCAATATTCTTGGTCTAATTGTTTTATTTTCCTTAAATTAACTTTTAATAATATTAAAACAATTTTATATTAAAATATTTATAAAAGTCATAAAGTTATATAATCTAACTTATTTTTATAAATATTTTTTTAAATTATTACAATTTTATTTATTATAAATTAATCTTATTGGTAGTTTAGAAATAAATTTCATTTTAATAACGGTTTTTGTCATTCAGTTCTATCACAAAATCCCCCCATCTAAAATGAATGAACAGATTTTCTAATTTTTTGATTTTGATTGCTATTTTCTTGATTTTTAAGATCTAATTTTGTCTGAATATTTTTAATTTCTTTTTTTAAATTAGTTATTTCGATTTCAGTTATTTTTTGACTATTCAATAACTCTTGTGTTTTTAATTTAAGATCATTTTCTAAGGATTTTTTTCTAATTGAAGTTGTAAAAATTTAGATTTAAAATCTTTTTTTTCTTTTTGCAATAAATTTAATGTTTCCTTCAATTCTGCTATTATCTTTTTTTGAAATTCAATTTCTAATCGATTAAATATTGTTTGTTTTATATTTTGTTTATTTTTTTTAACTTCATCTCTAATACTTAATTTTTTTAACCAAAAAATATACATATTAGAAGCTCCATTGCTCATATATTGTAAATCTTCTAGAGAATAAATATCATCTTTTTGATCTCTTTCTCCGGTAATAATATAAATTTAGAAATATTATCTTAAATAAATTTGCAACCCCAATTATATTTTTTTAAGATATTGAGTTTATTTCTTGAATTTTAAATAAAAAATTTTAATAATAAAAAATAAAATGCAAATATATTAGATCGGAAAATATAACAAAAAATTAGAACTTATTGATTAAAAAAAATTAGAACAAATAATATAATATGAAAATAAAATATCAATATTGTAAAATTTCAAAAAATTATTTTTTCTCAAAAAAATTTTAATTTTTTTAAAATGAAATTGAAAATAATTAATTAAAATTCAATTTAAACAAACTTAATTATTTATCGTTATTGATAATTTGATTATAAACAGCTAGATTTTTATCAAATTATAATAATTAAAGATTTTATTATCCTATAAGTATTAAATCTTTTATTTAAGCGAAACAAACTTATTAAGAATGTATAATATATTTTTAATTATTGAATACCAAAATAAAAATTATAAATAATTTATGTAATTATAAAATTTTATTTTTAATTTATATCCATTAAAAAATTTGACTGAAATAACATTATCTTTTATTATTATACAAGAATCATTTTTTATTATGATCAAATTATATATAATAAAAAAAATAATCTTAATACCGCTTAAATATTAAATATTTTGGTATTTTCTCGAATAAGAAAACTCTAAAAATTATGTATACTTATATATGGCTATACATTTTTTATTATGTATAGTACATTTAAAAAAATTATATTTAGAAAGAGTGCGCAAAAGATACCATAAATTCAATAGATTAACGTACTATCATAGTCGGAATAAGGGCGCCAAAGATGCCTAAATTTCGTGCTATTTAACCAATAGCCAGGGTCGATAAACCCTGAAAGGACATGGTTGGTCTGACAAACTAAAGTAGGTTAGATTAAAGCAGACCATAAAAGCGGGTTGCGACGAAAGCAAATTAGTCAAGACGACTCCGCCACCGAATAATTCTATGGAGAAGCCTGCAATGGCCTAAGAAGGAAAATTGATGTAATGACTAAACCTGTCTCGGAAGTTGCTTAAACGGATAGTCCAGTGTCTATCAATATTTATTATTCGTATTGGATAGTTTATCAAAAAAGAAACCTGGAATCAGCCTCCGAAAGAGGATACTTCCCCTAAAGAATTAAGGTAGAAATTTAGTGTAACTTGGAGAATCCTAAAACTAAGTAATTAAGTTTACTAATCCAGAAATAAAGCCCGGATGGTCAAGGATAAAGAATCTTTTTAGTAGTCGTAAGGGTAAACCTAGATTTGGAATAATTTAGTTAATCGTCTTACCGAGAAGAGAGTTAATCACTCTTATAGGGCGAAAGAAGAAAGTAATTTGAATTATGGAAAGCCGGATGCTTGGAAACTTGCTTGTCCGGTTTGGACGGGGGCTGATTGTAAATAAAACAGCAAAGACAAATCGCTGCATAAAACGCAATCAATCTATCCGTATTACTATGAGACCGCATAAAAATCGCAAGATGGGCTTGGTCAATTCACTTGAAAAAGTAATGGGCAACAGCGGGCGCCAAAGAGGCCTAAATATCGTGTGATTTTACCAATCACCAGTGCGATAAACACTGACAGGATAAGAACGGTTCTTGAAAGGAAACCATCAAGAATTACAGCAGTTCTTAAAAGCGGGTTGCGATGAAGTAGTTAGTCAAAAAGACACCGCCACCGAATGATTCTACGGGTAAGCCTGAAATGGCCTAAGAAGATAAGCAGATGTAATAACAAAACCTGTCTCGCAAACTACTATAAGCGAGCAGTCCAAAAATCTACCAACGTTTGCTGTTGGGAGGTAGTTTATCACTTAACCAACCTGGAATCTCACCATGAATAAAATGGTTACTTCCCCTAAGGAATCAAGGTTGATATTTAGCGTAACTTGGAGAATCCTAAAGGCGAGTTATTAAATTAACGAATAACGAGATTAAAGTCATTATAGCCCAAGGAGAAAGCGACTTCTTAGTAGTCGGAGGAGTAAAACTAGATCTGGAATGATCCAGTTAATCGCCCTCCCTAGAACAAGGTTAACGACCTTGATAGGGCGAAAGAAGTTAGTAATTTATGGTTTATTCAATAGGATCAAGTATCTCTAAGTTTTTGTCAAACTTGAAGATCATTTAAAATCGTTCAATATGCAACAATAACTGAAATGTAGGATGAATAACTTATGTGCTATTTATCTAAAAAGGTTATCCTATATAATCAGAATAAACAACTAATGAGTGGTGACATAACGTTAGTCCTCGGAAGAGGGTGAATTATGGCAAGCCGGATGCTGGGAAACTTGCTTGTCCGGTTTAGAGGGGGGCTGTTTGTAATAGATAACTGGTTGATAAATCCAGTTATTAAAACGCAAATAATCTATCTCTATAAAAGCATGAAAGCGATGTGAGAAAAAATAATTTCAAAAGCATTCGCAAGGTCAGCAGTCATGGAAAAGGTGAAAATCCCTAAACGGTTAAATGTTGTAATAAATAAACCTCAATAGCTTATTATTGTCACCAAAAAGGCCTAAATATCCTGTGATTTTACCAATCACCAGTGCGATAAACACTGACAGGCTAAGAACGGTTCTTGAAAGGAAACCATCAAGAATTACAGCAGTTCTTAAAAGCGGGTTGCGATGAAGTAGTTAGTCAAAAAGACACCGCCACCGAATGGTTCTACGGGTAAGCCTGAAATGGCCTAAGAAGATAAGCAGATGTAATAACAAAACCTGTCTCGCAAACTACTATAAGCGAGCAGTTTAGAGGCTATCGATATATGATATTCGTATTAGATAGTTTATCACTTAACCAACCTGGAATCTCACCATGAATAAAATGGTTACTTCCCCTAAGGAATCAAAGTTGATATTTAGCGTAACTTGGAGAATCCTAAAGGCGAGTTATTAAATTAACGAATAATGAGATTAAAGTCATTATAGCCCAAGGAGAAAGCGACTTCTTAGTAGTCGGAGGAGCAAAACTGGATCTGGAATGATCCAGTTAATCGTCCTCCCTAGAACAAGGTTTAACGACCTTGATAGGGCGAAAGAAGTCAGTAATTTATGGTTTATCGATAAATTATGGCAAGCCGGATGCTGGGAAACTTGCTTGTCCGGTTTGGATGGGGGCTATTTGTAATAGTTATCAGAAAGACAAATTCTAAGATCGAAACGCAAATAATCTATCCATATTAAGCTAAGAGATCTAAGACGCTTAATTTGATAATCTTTCTCAAATTAAGATTATTCCCCTAGTCAATCCTTTAATGGAAAAATTAGAAAACAAAAAACGTTTTAAAGATTTAAATATTATTTAAAGATAAAACGTAAACCGTACCTAAAACTGCACGTAGAATTTATGAGTAACTTTGATCTCCCTAAAAGCACCTACTTAGGGTTAAAACTAGCAGCGCTAGGCTCAAGGGAAAAGCGAAACTTAGAGTAGTCGTCGGTTTCATCCTCAAATTGGAATATTTAAGGCTAACCCGACCTAGGCGAAGGGTAATAACCTTTACAAGGCGAAAGAGTTTCAATATCTGATATCAGATATTAGGCGCCGGATGCTTGGAAACTTGCTTGTCCGGTTCTGTGAGGGGCTAATTGCGAATATGAAAAAGTTATTATAGTTTTTTCTAAACCGAATTAATCTATCTCGATTATTTTAATTAATGAAACTTATTAATAAATTTATAAATATATTAATAATAACTATTATTCTAGTAGTAATTTGTAATTCATATAATATAATCAATAAAAATAAAAAATATAATTCTAAAATCGTAAACAAATCAGATGATCATTATGATAATAATATGTATAAAAATAATTTAAATCCCATTTATAAATCAAATACTTATTTATCTAAAAAAAACAATTTTGATTCTCAATCAAATAAAAAAACAGATCATCAAAATAATATATTTCCAAAAATTATACATAAATATCTTTATAATAGAAAAAATGAAAAATTCGAATTATACACTTCATCCTACTATGATGACCAATTTAAATTATTAAAAAAAATTTTATTTCAAGAAAATACATTTTATACTTATCATTATAATGTAAAAAACCAATTAGATTATCGTATAAAACATTATAATGAACCTTTTATTCCTGAAACGCCTGATCAACAAGAAATAGATAGTAAATATTTTTATAATAATAATCAATTAGTGGAAATTAAAGATAAAAATGATAATACAAAAGTTGTTTATAAATATGATGATCAAAATAGATTAACTAAAAAAATTAAATTTTATATAAATTATAACGGAGATTGTTACCAAAATATTTTTATTTATGAATATAACAAACAAAACCAAAAGATTTTGAAAACATATAAAGAATTAATAAAACCTAACAAAGGAATATTTCGTTTCTTTAAAAAACAAAAACATATAAAATGTAATATGTCTCATGAATATTACTATGATAATGAAAAACAAAAAAAATTAAAAATTTTTCATTATGACAAAAAAAATAGTATCTTTAAATATGAATATAAAAATTTTCTAATAATATAGTAATTATAAAAAGATAATCTAAAATACAATAATTAAATATAATATTTTATATTAATAAAAAAACAAATTATAATTTTTCATTATTATAATTTGTTTTTATTTTTTTATTGTATAAACGATTTAAATTATATTTTTTACAAAATTTTAACAATAAATTTAAATTAATTTCTTCTTTATAAGTTTGTGTATAATCAAAAGACAAAGGAACATCTTTATCAATAGTTATTAATACGGATAGATTAATTGCGTTTTATGCAGCGATTTGTCTTTGCTGTTTTATTTACAATCAGCCCCCGTCCAAACCGGACAAGCAAGTTTCCAAGCATCCGGCTTTCCATAATTTACTCTCTTTCGAGAACTAATTTCTCCTCACGGTTGATTAGTTATTTGTTCTTATCGTTCTTTGTTTCTAATATCCTGTATTTGTTGATTTGTTACCTTTCGATGACAATTCTTACACAGTACTTTAGTTCTTCTATTCATGATACTTTTACGATTCGCCTTGCGAATTGTGCCAATATGATGAATTTGAAGTTGGGATGTTTTATTGCAATTCTCACAACGTTCCGCCTTTAGACGGTCAGTTAAATGGGTACGACCTTGGAATATATACTTATTGATGGTAATATCCGGGTTTCCCTTGTAATTACGCATTGTCTTAATTTTGTTCCAAGAGTAAACATCCCATGGTTCGTAATGGGTTTTCCCTTTATTAAGATAAGAAATCCCCTAAGTTGAACCAATTTTACATTTCATTCGAACTCTAGCAATTGACGTTTTCCGTTTCCTTGCTAGTGTTTTCAAACAGCTGTATTCAGCTAGATAATTTAGATGAGTTAAAACACCAAGATTGTTAGCTAAACAGAAGTATCGGATAATTCCTCTGATAACTGTTTTATAGGTCCGGATTATTTCTAATTCGTCTCTATCTGCTAATGTTTCGTCGTGTTTCACCTTTCCCTTTTTTAACCAATTATATTCATATCTGTATTCTTTGGCTTTCGCTTGGGAATTTGGATTTGAACTCGCCTATTTAAGGAATTCTTGGTAGTTTTCCTTTCCCGAGTTTTATTGGTAGAGTTAACCTTTATCATGTAGGATAGAAACCTCGTTCCTTTGTTGGCTTTAACAATTTTTGATTTATTCTTACTGATGGTAAGCTTTAAATCTTGTTCTAACCATTGTGTAACTTGGTTCTTGATACTGCGTGCCTTACTGTATTCCCCCTTGACGCCAATGATAAAATCATCAGCATAACGGATGTATTCAATTCTCGTCTTTGGGTTTAAATTGATATACCTATCAACCTCCAGTTTTTGGTGCTGGTTTTTAAGCCATGCTTTCTTATATTCTGGGTTATCCTTCCTAATTGGTTTCCCTTCTTTAATCAGTTTCTCCATTTTTAAGTCGATATAATGTAAATATACATTTGCCAACAACGGAGAAATTATTCCTCCTTAAGGAGACCCCGATAAAGATTCGTACTTGATGTCATCCTTCATGAAACCGGCTTTCAGCCATTTGTTAATGGTTGCGAGCGTTTTATTCTTTTTGATGAACTGATTTAAGGTTCTCATTAGAATCTCATGATTGATGGTATCAAAATAGCCTTTTAAGTCGATTTTGACAAGATAATCTATTCCTTTAATCTTTGTTTGACCCGTTTGATAGCATCATGACCAGATTTTTTGGTTCTAAATCCAAAGCTCCATTCTGAGAAGATATTTTCGAAATAAGGAGTTAAGAGTTGTTCCAGGCATTTTTGTATCAATCTATCTTTGATGGTCGGTATGCCTAAGGGTCTGGTTTTTTTATTATCTTTAGGAATGAAGATTCTTTTAACTGGCTTTGGGTGGTAACCATTATTGACGTATTCCAGATGGTATCTTTCTAATCTTTCCAGATTGATTCCATCAATGGTTTTATTGTCGATACCGGGTGTGCCCGCCCCTTTGTTGGTGGCAATCTTGTTGAACGCCATTAATGTGTTATAAAAGTTATTCATTCCTTGCTGGATTTCTCTTTTTAAGGAGTAGCTGTTTGATGAACAATATTGAATCTTATTCAATGTTCGCAAAAGTTTAGTTTCTGGTGAAACTGTTGTTGACATAATTTATCAACTCCTTTCCCGATACCATTGAATAAATAGTAAATTACTTTCTTCTTTCGCCCTATAAGAGTCATTAACTCTCTTCTTGGTAAGACGATTAACTAAATTATTCCAAATCTAGGTTTACCCTTACGACTACTAAGAAGATTCTTTATCCTTGACCATCCGGGCTTTATTTCTGGATTAGTAAACTTAATTACTTAGTTTTAGGATTCTCCAAGTTACACTAAATTTCTACCTTAAATCTTTAGGGGAAGTATCCTCTTTATAGAGGCTGATTCCAGGTTTCTTTATTTGTTAAACTATCCCATACGTTTGTTATATATTGATAGCCTCTGGACTGTCCGTTTAAGCAACTTCCGGAGCAGGTCTTAATGTTACATCAATTTCCTTCTTAGGCCATTGCAGGCTTCTCCATAGAGTTATTCGGTGGCGGAATCGTCTTGACTAATTTGCTTTCGCCTCAACCCGCTTTTATGGTTTGCTCTAATCCGACATTCTTTCGTTTGTCCGACCGACCATATCCTTTCAGGGTTTAACTGCCCTGGCTATTGGTTAAATAGCTCGAAATTTAGGCCTCTTTGGCGCCCACAAACGATTAATATTAATTCTATCACGAAATGGTTCTATTTTGTTCCTCAAATTATCAGGAATTTGTTTTAAATTAATTAACAAATTATCTAAATTATGAAATTTATGCAACAATTTAAGAGCAGTTTTAGGACCAATACCTGGAATACCTACAATGTTATCAGAATTATCTCCAATCATACTTTTAAAATCAACTATTTGTTCAGGTTTTAACTGATATGGATAGATTATTTGCGTTTCGATCTTAGAATGGTCTTTCTTATCTCTATTACAAATAGCCCCCATCCAAACCGGACGAGCAAGTTTCCCAGCATCCGGCTTTCCATAATTTATCGATAAACCATAAATTACTAACTTCTTTCGCCCTATCAAGGTCGTTAACCTTGTTCTAGGGAGGACGATTAACTGGATCATTCCAGATCCAGTTTTACTCCTCCGACTACTAAGAA
>NZ_JAOSIQ010000011.1 GCF_030586845.1 Candidatus Phytoplasma bonamiae
GTCAGTTTAATCAAATATTCCAAATTGATTCTTAAATTTCTCACGACTACTATGATTCTGCTTTATCCTTGCAAGAATATTATTAATTTCTTGTTTAGGATGATAAAAGTTGCTCTAAATATTTACCATTGTTGACTTTTAGGTGAGATGACCAAAAATTAAATTTAAATATATTTTTAAATAAATTAATACTTTTTATTTTGGTAGGTTCCGAGTTTTTTTATTGATAATACTATGAAATAGGGATTAATTTTCATAGTTACTCGAATTGATAGCTAAAAGATAGTTTTCTATCAGTTTCGGATTACTCCTTTTTTATTCCCTTAGCCTCATTTCAGAGGTTATCCATAAGTCATAATTCAGTTCACAGAAATTCATAGACAAAACTATCTTGTCCGTTTTCTGTTTTTATAGTCTACTATAATTATCATTTCTTTCGTTACAACAACCGACTATATACTGCCACCGATTATCATACAGTGGATGATTGGCGAAATCACTAGATATTAGGCATCTTTTTCGTCCACCCCCGACCGACGGCTTAGAAGGCCGTTGCTCTATCCTGCTGAGCTACTCAAACATTTTTAAAAACAACTTATATTATACTTGAAATATACAATTTATAATTAATTTATAAAGGTAAATTTATTAATAATCAATTTTATATTTTAATATTTTGAAAATTAGATAGTTAATTATTTTTTTATCAAAAAAAATAACTAACTATCATTACTATTTTTTGGTTTAATTTTAAAAAAAATATAATCAAATTTATCAGAAAAAATATAATGTTGTAAAATAATAAAATCATTATTTTTTAACCAATTAAATAATAAATGTATTTTACTTTGGCAACCTAATAAACATGGTTTAGTAATTAAAGCGTTTTTTAAAATATTTATAATTTTAAAAGCTCCTAAACCACAAATAACAGCTAAATCGAAATCTGCAGAAATATTTTTAAAACCATCACTAACAAAAAATTGAACAGGATAATTTTCTAAATTTTTACGAGCTTGAGATAAAGCTTTAAGACTAATATCTACAGCTATTCCTTTAGAAATATATTCTAAATCTAATGCTTTTTTTAAAACTAATCCATTATCTGTACCGATATCAACAACCGTATTATAATTTTTAATTAACGAAGCTATAAATAAAATTCTATTCATATTTATTTTCTATTGATATTTTTATATAAAATTTTTAATTTATTTTGTCTCGAAGGAGATCTTAAACGTCTTAAGGCTTTAGCTTCTATTTGACGAATACGTTCTCGTGTAACACCTAATTTAGCTCCGACTTCTTCTAAAGTATGCACCCTATTATCACCTTCTAAAATTCCATATCTCATTTTTAAAACCAATTGTTCTCTAGGAGTTAAGGCTTCTTCCAATGACTCTTCTAAAGTTTTTTTTAAAGTTTCTTGCAACATATAATCATGAGGAGAAATAGCATTAGGATCGCTAATAAAATCACCCAAAGAAGAATCATCTTCATCACGGATAGATGTTTCCAAAGAAATAGTTTCTTTTTCGATCATTTGCAAATCATTAATTTTTTTAGTTTCTAAATTCATGGCTTTAGCTATTTCATGATTTTCTGCCTTTCTGGCTAAATCTTGAGTTAGTTTACCTCTTAAACGTGAAATTTTATTTAAAATATCAGAAACATGAACTGGACATCGAATAGTACGAGATTGATCGGCAACAGCTCTAGTAATAGCTTGTCGAATCCACCAAGTTGCATAAGTAGAAAATTTAAAACCTTTTGTATAATCGAATTTATCTACAGCCCTCATTAACCCCATATTTCCTTCTTGAATTAAATCTAAAAATTTAATTTTTCTACCTATATATAATTTAGCTACCGATACTACTAATCGATAATTAGCTTCGATTAATTTATTTTTTGCTATAACAGCTTTTTTAATTGATGATTGAAGTTGTTCTAATTCTTCCTCAGTTATAGATATTAATTTATTTTTAACATCTTCTAATTTTTTTTTAGCTTTTACTCCTTCGTAAACTAATTTAGAATTTTCTTTCTCCTTTTCTAAAGTTAATAAGGGTATTTGTCCGATTTCTTTTAAATACATTCTTACTGGATCATCAACTTTAATTGAATTAGCAATTTTTTTTAAATTAAGATCTTCTTGTATTTCTTCAGAACGAATAGTTTCAATATTAATATTTTCATCTTCTAAATTTTCTATTTCTAATAGATCATCATATTCAGAATTTTCTAATTCACTTTGAGATTTTTTTGCTCTAATACTTTTAGATATGTTTTTATTTATTAAATTACTGGTAGTTAAAAAATATTTAATAATTTTTTGATCAATAGTATGTATATCTTTTACATTATAATTAAACCATTTTAATTCTCTTTTTAAAATATTAGCAAAAGTTGTTTCACCTGTTTTTTCAAATTGCAAAATTTTTTGTTTGTATATTTTTTTAATTGTCAATTTTAAATTCATCACTAACTCCTATATTTTTTAACTTTAATAACTCTTTTTGTTTCTGAGCTATTTTTAATAATATTGATTTTCTTAGATCATTATCTTCTTGGTTATTAGTTGTTATAATTTGTTCTGACAAATTTTGCAATTTATTTTTAAGAATGTTTAATTCTTGTCTAATTTGATCAATCAAATGCATTTTTAAATAACAATAAAATTTATTTAAATTTTCAGCTTTTTGAATACGTATTTTTTTTTTAAATAAATAATTATTTTTAATTTCCAAAAACAAACCATAAATATCAAATTCTTTTGATAATTCTGATATAAAAAAATTATTAATTTCCATAAAACGTTCTAAATTGATACCATTTTTTATTTCATTTTCTGTTGCATTTGTTTGATAATAAATATCAATTTGATCTATTAATTTTAAAATATTTACATTGGAAACTACATAATCATAGATATCACGTTTAATTAACTTTAAATGTTTTGAATTTAATAAAATTTCAATTAAAATTTCTTTTTCCACAAGACTTACAATGGATTTAATTGGCTTATGAATCTCTTGCAAATATTTTTGACACATAATCATTGTATAATCCTGTTGATTCATAATTTGTTTATTATAAATATCATTTGCTATAAAAAGAGAATATTGTTTATAAATGGTTTGACAATAATTATGTTTAGTTTGTTCATCATAATGTTTAATTAAATTTAAGATATTTTGGTTTAAAATAGTTGTGTCCAAACCTTGTTCTAAATATTTTTCGATCATATAAAACACATAATCTTGAGATCTTTGTAATAATATTTCATAATTAAAGTCTTTTTGATTATTCGAATCAGACAAAAATTCATCTGGATCTTGATTATTAGGCGGATGCCAAATAAAAACAATTATCTTTTGTTTAATTAATAATTCAGCTATTTTATATGTAGCTTCTACTCCTGCTTTATCACCATCAAATACAATTGTAACTTTATTAGTATTTTGTTTTAACAAAGTAATATGTTTTAAAGTTAAATTGGTTCCTAAAATAGCAATAGTATTATAAATATTCACTTTATAAAAAGCTATAACATCAAAAATACCTTCACATAAAATAACATTTTGCTTTTGTTTAATAAATTCTTGACTTTCGAATAAATTATATAATACATTAGTTTTTTTAAATAAAATAGTATTATTATTGAATAAATATTTAACAACATTTTGATCATCTTCTAGAGAACGACCAGTAAAACCTATAATTTGACCGGTTACATTAGTTAAAGGAAACATAATACGATCGCGAAAAAAACTATAATAATGTTCAGAATTATCTTTTGATTTATTAACTAAACCTAAAGATAATAAATCTTCTATTTTGAACCCTTTATGTAATAAATGATTTCGAAGGGCCTGAGAATGAACATGTGCGTAACCTAAATTAAATTTATCGATTAATTCTAAATTTAATTTACGTTTGTTTAACAAATAATCAGAAGCATAATGACCTTCAATATTATTTAAAATATATTGTAAAGCACTTTTAAAAAAATCTTGAGTATATTCCAAAATACTTATAAATTTATTTTTGACATAATCTTGCGGTTTGTTTAATATTTGTAACTTAAATTTAGAATTTAATTCATATGCAGCTGATTCTAAAGTTATTTTTTTTAATTTAGCCCAAAAAGCTGTTGGGCTCCCTCCTTCATGGCAAGCCATACAAACAGCAATATTTTTTTCTGGAGAAACAGAAAAAGAAGGAGTTTTTTCTTTGTGAAAAGGACATAAACTCATAAAATTTTTTCCTTTTTTTTCCAAAGAAAGACCTGCATGTTGACTAACTAATTCGTAAATAGAAATTTTTTGATTAATTTGCTCAATAAATGATATTTTTTTTGTCATCTGATTCATATTATTTTTATTTATAATCCGCTTTAAATCAATTCATTTAATAATTTATTAAAAAGACAATGTTTAAAAAGATATTTTATTTAATAAATAATTTTTAAGTCTTTCCAAAGATATAAATTCTTGTTTTAAAGAATCTCGTTCTCTTATAGCTACAATATCTTTTTCTAAAGTTTGATTGTCTATTGTGCAACAATAAGGAGTACCAATAGAATCTTGTCTCCTATATCTTTTGCCAATGCTTTTGGTCTCATCATAAATAACTTCAAAATCATTATACAAAAAACGTTGTATTTGTTTAGCTTTTTCTCGATGAATATTTTTAATCAAAGGCAAAACTGCTATTTTATAAGGAGCTAAAAATGGATGTATTTTTAATAATATTCTTTCTGTTTGGTTTGCTAAAATTTCTTTTTGTAAACTATTCGATATAATAGCTAATAACAATCTTTCGACTCCCACAGAAGGTTCTATAACAAAAGGATAAAATTTCTGACCTGTTTGCTGATCTGAATATCTTAAATCTATTCCTGAATATTTATGATGTTGTTTTAAATCAAAATCATTACGTGCAGAAACTCCCCATAATTCATCAAAACCCCAAGGAAAATTAAATAAAATATCAGTAGTATTACTAGCATAATGACTTAATTCTGTATAATGATAATCTTTAAATTTTAAATTTTCTTTGTTTAAACCTAAATTAAGCAAAAAATCATAAGTATATTTTTTCCAAAATTCAAACCATTTTTTAGTTTCTTGAGGATGATGAAAAAATTCTAATTCCATTTGCTCGAATTCGCAAGTTCTAAAAATAAAATTTCCTGGAGTAATTTCATTCCGAAATGATTTACCAATTTGACCTATACCAAAAGGTATTTGTTTTCTAAAAGTGTTTAAAATATTTTTAAAATTAACAAAAATTCCCTGACAAGTTTCTGGTCTCAAAAAAATTATATTATTTTCCGATGGCACCGAACCTTGATGACTTTGAAACAATAGATTAAATTGTTTAACATTAGCCCAATTAGCAGTACCCAAAATACGATATTTAATCAAATATTTTGTCATCATTTCCAAAGACATTTCATTCACATTAACATCCGGATTATGTTCTTTAATTAACTTATCAGCTCTATAACGTTTATTAGTATCTTTATTTTCTGCTAAAGGATCAGTAAAATTTTTAATATGACCTGATGATTCCCAAATTTTAGGATTTAATATTATACAACTATCTAATAATAATGTATCCTCTCTCTCTTGAAAAAATTTTTTTTGCCAAGCTTTTTTAATATTTTGCTTTAATAAACACCCTAAAGGGCCATAATCAAAAGTATTAGCTAAACCTCCATAAATTTCACTTCCAGGGAAAATAAAACCATTTTGTTTCGCAAAACTAATTAACTCTTGTAAAGAAAACATTTCTTTATCCTTTGCTATTTTTAATTAAAATTTAATGATATTCCGGTTTTCCTTAAAAAATTAATATTATTACGCCATTTTTTTTCAACTTTAACCCATAAATCTAAATAAATTTTTGTATTCAAAATATATTCAATATCTTTACGAGCTTCAATTCCTATTCTTTTTAACATATCACCCTGATTACCTATTAATATTTTTTTTTGGTTATTTTTTTCGATAAGAATAAGAGCAGAAATGTTAGTAATAGCAGGAGATTTCATCAAAGAAATATTTTCAATAAAAACAGTTGCAGCATGAGGAATTTCTTGATGCAAATAGTAAAGAATTTTTTCTCGAATAATTTCAGATATTAATTTATTTTGATTTATATTAGTTTTAATATCGGAAGGGTAATAAATTTTTCCTTCAGGTAAAAATTCTAAAATATTCTTTTTCAAAATATTTATATTATTATTGTTTTTATTAATAGCTGATATAGGAATAACAGCGTCAAAATGAAATTTTTGAATATAACTTAAAATAATCTTATCAATGATTATGTTTTTATACAAATCCATTTTATTAATAACCAAAATAATTTTTTTATTATATTTTTTAATAATCTCAAAAACATTTTGTTCTTGAGAAGTTTGACGATATTCTCGGTCAACTATAAATAAAATAACATCAGCTTCATTTAAACTTCTTAAAGTAACTTGATGCATTATTTTATTTAATAAATATTTGCGATTAAAATGTAAACCAGGAGTATCAATGAAAACAAACTGATATGAAGATGAAGTATCAATTCCGATAATAGCTTCGCGTGTAGTTTGAGATTTAGAGCTAGTAATTGATATTTTTTGATTAATTAAATGATTAATAAGAGTAGATTTGCCTACATTAACATTACCAATGATAGAAATAAATCCTGATTTAAACAAAACGATCTCCTCTTTTATTAATAAAATATTTAAAAAATTTTTTTATTTTAATAATTAAAATCCAAATTATGCTTTTTTAAAATTTTTTGTTGTAAATCGATCATTTCGAACAATGATTCCTCTGTTTTATCATCATAACCTTTTAAATGCAAATAACCATGTAAAACTAAAAAACTAACTTCTTGTATATCAGTAATATTATTTTGAACAGCTTGTTTAAAAGCTTTAGGTAACGAAATTAAAATATCTCCTAACGAAATATCTTCGGTATAATCATTAAAAGCCAAAACATCCGTAGTATAATTTTTTTTTAAATAGAAATTATTAACTTTCTTCATATATTCATCGTTAACAAAAATAATATTTATTTTTTTTCCTATATCCAAATCTTGAAATATTTTAATCAAAACAATACTTAAATAATCAACTTCAAAATTAGTATTATTTACTATTTTAACATCCATAATTTAAATCTTATCCAAAATTAAAATTTGATAAATATCTGTATAACAAAAAATAAATTCAGAATTTGCTTTTATTTATTATCTTGCAATTGTATCGTTGCAAATTTTAATAAATAAAAATAAAAACTGAAATAATTTATTAAAATATAAATTTAATGAAAAAAAATTTTTAAACAAATGAATATCCATTTATCAACGTTTTTTTGATTGAAATTTTTTAGCACGCATTTTTCTAGCTACACTAGGTTTGATAAAAAATGCTCTTTGTCGAACTATAGCAGTAATACCAGATTTAGAAACTTCTCTTCTAAAACGTTTATATGCGTCTTCAATTTGTTCGTTTTCTCGCGTAATAACTTTTGGCATATTCACTATCCTTCCCCTTTTCGTTATATTTTAATATTTTAAATTCATTCGCACTTCATCTATTAATTTTATTTTTTAAGTAGATAATTTAATTTATATTAATAAAATTAAAATTATTCAATCAATACGTTTTTTTATTATAACATAAATTGTAACAAAAAAAATATAAAAATATACTAAAATAGATAATTTTTTAAATATTTATAGTATTTTAATTCTGTTAATATATAATTTTTTGTTATTATCAAAACTATTGTTGCATCAAAAATTGTACAAAAATAATTAAAATAAAAAAACTAATAAAACGATTAAATGTATCAACACTTTTATTACTTTTATAAGTGCCATATTGTTCTGCAAATGCATCAGTAACATCCGCTTCAGATGAAAACAAAACACTAATAATAATAATAACACTTATAATATAAACCGCATAGTTTGGTAATGAAAACATATTATCACCTTTTTTATCGAATGTTTAAAATTAATATATTATATTAATTGAAATTTTAAAAGATTAACTAATTGTAAATAAAAAATTTATAAATAATTTTTATGTTTTTATAATGAAAATTAATCATTAATTCTATACAGAACCAAAAAATTTTTTTCGGAATTTTATAGCAAATATAATGTAATTTTTTCTTTCTGGAAGAAGGTAGATAAGCTTAATTATTTTTAATTAAGCTTTTATACCTCCAGTTATTAAGAAATCACTTTCTCCTTTAGCGTAATGACTTAATCCTCATTATTCATTTTTAATACTTTTCCTTAAGGATTCTCCCAATTAACTCTAAATATCAATCTCGATTTTTTAGGCGAATTGAATGATTTCAGGATAGTGTAAGATTCCAGGTTTCTTGATTGACACGCTATCCAATGTATTAATCTATATCGGTATAGTTTATGGATTGTTCATGTATTATAGTAATTATAAGATAGGTTTTCTTCAATATAAACTCTCTACTTTACCTTCTAAGTTCCTTCAGGACTCATCTTTAGAATTTGTCCGGAGTAAAAATAACTACATTAAGTATTTTATCACGCGTTAAACTGATATAATTCCTAATTTTTTTCTTTTTTTTAGGCAAGGACCTCCTTGTTTAATCTTTTTTAGTGTTTATCAGCGCTAGTGATTGATAAAATCACTTAATATTTATGTCTTTTGGCATCCTTTATGAAAAGATAATAATAAATTTTATTTAAGTTAAATCTTTTTTTATCTTTATTACTAATATCTTACCAAAATATTTTAAAATTAACATGCATTTTTTAGTTGTTCAAGATTTTTATAATTATCCTAAATTCTTTTTGATAATCTTTTGATAATAAAAACAATAATTACGTATTATAATGAATATTTTGTATTTTTTGTTATTTTAATTTAAACTTAATTATCTTTGAAATAGTTTATCATTTATTTTCTTGTTTTAAAATTATAATTTTTAAACTATTTCTGAATTAATACATATTTTTTAATCTCAAAAATTATATTCATCTTTCTAAATTAGAAGAAATAAAAGCTTCAGCGAATATATCCTGAACATTTTTAATAGTTATAATTTTCAATTTATTACGTACTTCTTCAGGGATATCATCAATATCTTTAGAATTAGCTTTCGGAATAAAAACAATATTTATGCCTATTCTATCAGCGGCTAAAACTTTTTCTTTTAATCCTCCTATAGCAATTACATCGCCAGTTAATCTAATTTCTCCAGTCATTGCTATATTTTCTTTAACCTTTTGGCTAGTCATAACAGAAAATAAAGATGTAGCTATGGTTACACCAGCAGAAGGTCCATCCTTAGGTACCGCACTTTCAACAAAATTAATATGAAAATCTTTTTGTTTAAAAATATCGTAATTTATACCTAATTTTTGAGCATTAGCCTTTAAAAAGCTAAAAGCGGTAATAGCGCTTTCTTCAATAACTTTTCCCAAATGACCAGTTAAAACTAACTTACCTTTACCAGGATAACAAGTGGTTTCGATAGATAATACATCTCCTCCTACCGTGGTATAAGCTAATCCATTAACAACGCCTATTTGAGGTTTTTTTTCTGTTAATAAATCATAATAAATAATTTTTCCTAAAAATTCTTCTAAATTCTCTTCGTTAATATCATTGTGAGTTATTTTTTGAATTAAAATATTTTTTATTGTTTTACGAATTAAAGTAGCTATTTTTTGGCTTAAATGTCTGATTCCAGCTTCTTTAGTGTAATTCCTAATAATTTTAATCAAAGCAGAATCGCTAATAGAAAATTTTGTCGTTTTTAAACCGTGTTCTTTCAAAAGTTTCGGAATTAAATGTTGCTTTGCAATATTTAATTTATCTTTTTCTGTATAAGAGTTTAATTCTATAATTTCTAATCTATCCCTTAAAGGAGCAGAAATATTACTAATATCATTAGCAGTAGTTATAAATAGTACTTGCGATAAATCAAAAGGTTCCGATAAATAAAGATCTATAAAAGTTTTATTTTGATTCGGATCTAAAATTTCTAATAAAGAAGATTCTGGGTTATGATGAAAATTATTAACTAATTTATCTATTTCATCTAATAAAAATACAGGATTTATAACTCCTACATTTTTAATACCATCTAAAATACGGCCTGGCATAGCTCCAACATAAGTTCTTCTATGGCCTTTAAATTCGCTTTCTTCTTGTAAACCGCCCAAAGATTGTTTAACAAATTTACGTCCTAAAGCTTCTGCTATAGAAATAGCTAAAGTAGTTTTACCTACACCCGGAGGACCAACTAAACATAATATTGTTTGAGCGTTATGTTTAGTCATAATTTTAACAGCAGCATATTCTAAAATTCGTTCTTTTGCCTCTTGTAAACCATAATGATTTTTTTCTAAAACCATACGAATTTTTTCTAAATCATTAATATCTTTGCTTTTTTTACCCCAAGGTAAGGCTATTAAAAAATCCAAATAATTCCGAATAACAAAAGAATCAGCTACCGCTGAAGAAATCGATTGATAACGAGATAATTCTTGTAATGCTTTTTCTTTAACATTTATAGGCATTTTAGAATTTTTAATTTGTGATCGCAAAGTTTCTATTTCTTCTTCTTTTTTTGCTCTATCGCCTAATTCATTTTGAATAGCACGTATTTTTTCTCTAAGATAAAATTCTTTTTGATTTTCGTCAATACTACGTTTAACTTCTTCATTTATTTTATTTTCTAATTCAATGATATCAATCTTTTTATGAATATCTTGTAGAATATAAAACAATCTATTATTTAAATTTGTTTCTTGTAAATACTTATATTTTTCTTTTTCATCAATTTTTAAAGCAAAAATAATTAAATCAGCTATTTTCTCAGTATCAATACCATTTTGAATTTGCTCTAACAAATTATTTTCAGATATAAATAAAAATTGACTTGTATTAGAAGTTATTTGTTCCATAACTAATTTAATCAAAGCTTCCTCTTTTTTTATATCATCACTTAATTCAGTAACAACCGGAACATATTTAACATTAAACAAATTATCTTGTTTAAAAATTGAAATTGTTTTAATTCTTTTCAATAAGCGGAATTTAACTTTATAAATGGAACTGTTAAGAATTTTAACTGAAGCAATAATTCTAGCTAATACCCCATATTCTGCAACATCTTTGAGTCCAGGATCTTCTAAAGCAAATATTTTTTGAGGCAAAATAACTACATAAGGACATTTGTTTTTATCAGCTTGTTTTAAAGCGTTTATTGAAAAATCACGTCCTATTTCTATCCTAAAATCATTGTTAGGAATAGGTATTACATCACGTACGATAATCGCAGGCAATTCACGAGGAACCTCAAAACCTTCGATATATTCCAATTTATTCTCATCTTCTATCTGATTTAATTTAATTTTTTTATTCATTTTTTGCCTCTCTCTTGAAAATAAAATTAAACTTATTATAATTACAAAAAAATTAGTTAATATTTAATTCTTACATCTTACAAAAAACTTTATAAACATTAAAAATATTTGTTATTATTTAATAATTATATTTAAAAGTTTTTATTATTAAAAGAAGAATTATTCCATAAAAAATCTATAACTTTATTTTGTAATAAAGTGGTTTTGACATAATTAATGTCATATTTTTTTTTAAAATCTTCCAAATTTTGAAGATTTGAACTACGAAATAAATTTTGATAAAAATCTTTAATTTCATTATCTAAAATACTAATATTTTCTTTAAGAGCAATTGCTTCTAACAAAAATGCTATTTTTAATTTTTTAATATTTTCTTCAATTATTTGTTTTTTAAAATCTGTTTTTGACAAATTATTTTGTTTATAATATTCGGTTAAATTAGGATTTTTTTTGTTTAGTTGTTCTTCAATTTTATTTTCTGTTATTGAAATATGATTCTGCAATAAATGTTGAGGTATATCAATACTTGAATTTTTTAATAAATATTCCAAAATATAATTTATTTCTTGTTTTTTCGAAACTTCTTTTTTGTTAAATTGCAATTGTTTTCGAAAATAATCAATTAAATTTTCAATTTTAGGAAAATTTTCAGATAAATTTAATGTTTTAATTATATCAACATTTAAATCGATATCAGAAATAATATTAATTTTATTTAAAAAAACTTTAACTTTAACATTATTGCCAGATAATTTCGAATTTAAAAATGTATCAGGAAATTTAATTTTTAAATTACGATATTCTTGCTCTTTCATACCTAATATATGAGAAGATAAATATTTAATAATATAATGACATTGTTCATTAGAGAAGTCAAAGCAAATATTATTTTCATTCAAAATAATCATATTTTTATGTCGTATTTCTAAATTAAAAAAATATTGACAATATTTATTATTTAATGTAAAACCTTGTTCTTTAAATGCTATATTTAACCATTGCCGAATAGATTGATTTATTTCCTCCTCTGTTACTGAAACATCTTGATTTTTTTCATTAAGTATATCAATATTTTTATAATCACACAAATCAATCTTAGGCTTTAATGTAAATTTAATTATTAAATTAAAATTATGATCTTGTTCTATTTTATTTATATCAAAATTAACAAGTTCAGGTTGCCCTATAATTTTATTCCCATCTTTTATCAAAATTTCATTTATTTTTGATTCAACTAAAAATGTAATAGCTTTTTGATACAAAAATCTTTTGCCAAAATATTTTTCACATAATAATCTAGTCACGAAACCTTTGCGAAACCCTTTAATTTTAATATCATTTTTAATGCTATTAAAAGATTTCTGTAAAAAAAACTCAAATTCTCGAGGATTAATCTCAAAATTATATTTCACAAAATCATTATTTATATATTCAATTTCCATTATTTTATCACCTAGTAAATCGCTTTTTAAAAATTAATAATACAAAAATTTTCTCTAATTATATCTATAAAGTTTATAAATATAGTGTAAAAATTAAAATCAAATTTTTCATATGCATAAAATTAAATCATTTTATAAAAAAATATAAATAACTATTTTATTTCTCTTTTTATTTACTAATTATAATTAAAATATACAAATTTTCAATAATTTAAAAAATATTTAAGCATATATTATTTTAAGAATAAAAGATCAACACATACTAAATTTTATCAAAAAAAATAATAATTCCGATTTTTTTTGATTAAATTACTTTTTATATTAAAAAAATTTGAAAAAATTGAAGAATTGGAGTTAATTTTATTAATAAATAACAAAGGTAAATTATTACATTAATTTAATTTAAATTTATATAAGAAGTAATAAAATTTTAATTTCTTTTAAATTATTATAATATATAAGCGTGAATTAATTTTAAGAATTACAAATTAATTTACAGTAAATTCTAGAAAAAAATAAAAATTATTATTTCTCAAAATTATTTTTTATCAAAGTTTATTTTTATTATATTTATTAATTTAAGAAAGGATTCTAATATAAAGAATGAAACATTCTATAGAAAATTTAGATACACTAATAGCTAAAAATAAAAATAAATTATTGTTAATTGATTTTTATTTAACAAATTGCCCTCCTTGTCAACAATTAATACCTTATTTAGAAAAAATCAAAAAAGAAAAACCAAATCTTGAAATTATAAAAATTAATGGTAGTGAAAACTTTGAATTGGTTAAAAAATATAATATTAAGTATTATCCTAGTTTACTATTGGGGCGCCAAAGAGGCCTAAATATCGAGTGAACTAACCCATCACCAGTGCGATAAACACTGACAGGATAAGAACGGTTCTTGAAAGGAAACTATCAAAAATTACAGCAGTTCTTAAAAGCGGGTTGCGACGAAGTAGTTAGTCAAAAAGACACCGCCACCGAATGGTTCTACGGGTAAGCCTGAAATGGCCTAAGAAGATAAGCAGATGTAATAACAAAACCTGTCTCGCAAACTACTATAAACGAGCAGTCTAGAAGCTGTCAATATTTGCAATAGGTATTGGATAGTTTATCACTTAACCAACCTGGAATCTCACCATGAATAAATGGTCACTTCCCCTAAGGAATCAAGGTTGATATTTAGCGTAACTTGGAGAATCCTAAAGGCGAGTTGTTAAATTAACGAATAATGAGATTAAAGTCATTATAGCCCAAGGAGAAAGCGACTTCTTAGTAGTCGGAGGAGTAAAACTGGATCTGGAATGATCCAGTTAATCGTCCTCCCTAGAACAAGGTTAACGACCTTGATAGGGCGAAAGAAGTTAGTAATTTATGGTTTATCAATAAATTATGGCAAGCCGGATGCTGGGAAACTTGCTTGTCCGGTTTAGAGGGGGGCTGTTTGTAATAGATAACTGGTTGATAAATCCAGTTATTGAAACGCAAATAATCTATCTCTATTATAAAAATAGCAAATTAATTAAAAAAAATGTAGGTTATTTATCTTTATCAGAATTGTTAAATTTTGTAACAGATGATATAGAAGATTGAATAACACAATCTCAAATTTTTAATATTAAATAAGATATAAAATTTTATAAATTTTAAATAACTTAATTACAAGATTATAATAACAATATAAATTAAATATAAGGAAAACATATGATTTGTAAAAAAATGGAGGGATTTTTTTTAGTAAATAAAACTTCTGGTATTTCATCTCATGATGTCGTTAAATTCATCAAAAAAAAATTAAATTTAGAAAAAGCAGGGCATACAGGTACTTTAGATCCTTTAGCAGAAGGTTTATTAATTGTAATAGGGCGCCAAAGAGGCCTAAATATCGAGTGAACTAACCCATCACCAGTGCGATAAACACTGACAGGCTAAGAACGGTTCTTGAAAGGAAACCATCAAGAATTACAGCAGTTCTTAAAAGCGGGTTGCGATGAAGTAGTTAGTCAAAAAGACACCGCCACCGAATGGTTCTAAGGGTAAGCCTGAAATGGCCTAAGAAGATAAGTAGATGTAATATAAAACCTGTCTTGCAAACTACTATAAACGAGCAGTTCAGAGGCTATCAATAACATTATTACGAATTGGATAGTTTATCACTTAACCAACCTGGAATCTCACCATGAATAAATGGTCACTTCCCCTAAGGAATCAAGGTTGATATTTAGCGTAACTTGGAGAATCCTAAAGGCGAGTTGTTAAATTAACGAATAATGAGATTAAAGTCATTATAGCCCAAGGAGAAAGCGATTTCTTAGTAGTCGGAGGAGTAAAACTGGATCTGGAATGATCCAGTTAATCGTCCTCCCTAGAAAAAGGTTAACGACCTTGATAGGGCGAAAGAAGTTAGTAATTTATGGTTTATCGATAAATTATGGAAAGCCGGATGCTTGGAAACTTGCTTGTCCGGTTTAGATGGGGGCTATTTGTAATAGATATTAGAAGAAAGATAAATCTTGAGATTGAAACGCAAATAATCTATCCATATATCAATAAAGCGACAAAATTAGCATTTTTATTTAATGATTTAGATAAACAATATCAAGGAACCGCAATTTTTAATAAAAATTATGATACTTTAGATGTTAATGGAAAATTAATTAATACCAAAAAAATAATTTTATCTGAATCTATGATAAAAAAAAATTTTGATTATTTTGATAACAAACAATATTGGCAAACTCCTCCAATGTTCTCTGCTATCAAGATTAAAGGTCAAAAAATGTACGATTTGGCTAGAAAAAAACATTATGTAGAGATTCCTCCGCGACAAGTAACAATTTCAAATTTAAAGTTAATTTCATATGATATTAAAAAACAAGAAGCGAAATTTCAAGTAAATGTATCTAAAGGAACTTATATAAGAAGTTTAAGGGCGCCAAAGAGGCCTAAATATCGAGTGAACTAACCCATCACCAGTGCGATAAACACTGACAGGCTAAGAACGGTTCTTGAAAGGAAACCATCAAGAATTACAGCAGTTCTTAAAAGCGGGTTG
>NZ_JAOSIQ010000012.1 GCF_030586845.1 Candidatus Phytoplasma bonamiae
TAGCCCAAGGAGAAAGCGACTTCTTAGTAGTCGGAGGAGTAAAACTGGATCTGGAATGATCCAGTTAATCGTCCTCCCTAGAACAAGGTTAACGACCTTGATAGGGCGAAAGAAGTCAGTAATTTATGGTTTATCAATAAATTATGGCAAGCCGGATGCTTGGAAACTTGCTTGTCCGGTTTAGAGGGGGGCTGTTTGTAATAAATAACTAGTTGATAAATTCAGTTATTGAAACGCAAATAATCTATCTCTATATATCAATATGTACCCAAATATTTTTTTTAATATTATTTAATTAATGAAAAATTTGATTAATTATATTAAAATTTTTTAAAAAAAAGAAGTTAATTCCGCTAATCCTGTTAAACTATAATTATATAATTCTTGAGGTTTTCGAAATTTATATTGATAATAAGCTGCAATACCAATCATGGCAGCTTGATCTGTACAAAATTTTAAGCTTGGAATTAATAATCTTAAACTAGAAAACTCCCGCGAAAATTCCTTTTGTAAACTTAAATTAGAAGCTACACCTCCTACTAAAATTAAATTTTTAGTAGGAAATTTTTTTAAAGATCTTTTTATTTTAATTAATAAAACTTCGATAATTACTTTTTGAAAAGAAGCGCATATATCACAAACGAATTTATCTGACATATTAAAACGATTTTTATTAATTAAAGTAATAATTTGACTTTTTAATCCTGAAAAACTAAAATCTAGATTATTGTTTTTAACATAAGGTAAAGTGAACCGAAAAACAGCTTCACCTTGAAGAGCAAGTGTTTCTATAATAGGACCACCGGGATAATTTAAATTTAAATTTTTAGCAATTTTATCATAAACCTCACCAACAGCATCATCTAAAGTAGTACCTAACTTTTGCATATTAAAGTGATTATTTAAATAAAGTAATTCGGTATGTCCGCCTGAAACAATTAAGGCTAAAGCAGGGAATTCTATTTCATTTTCTATTTGAACAGAATAAATATGGCCTATTAAATGATTAACGCCTATTAAAGGTTTTTGATGAATATAAGACCAAGTATTAGCCGTATTAACCCCTAATAATAATGATCCTATTAATCCTGGACCTTGAGTTACAGCTACTAAATCTATATCTTGTGATTTAATTTTTGTTTTAATAAAAGCTTGTTCTAAAAGATATGTTATAACTTCTAAATGTTTACGAGAAGCTATTTCAGGAACTACACCACCATACTTTTGATGATATTTAATTTGTGAAAAAGTTTCATTAGCTAATACTTCTTTTCCGTCTCGGGTAATAGCAATGCTAGTTTCATCACAACTAGTTTCTATAGATAAAATAATCATAATTAAAAAACCTTTTATATTTCTTTATAAACTTTTATTTATTATTTATTAATAAACAGTAAAAAATAAATTAATCTCATCGTATTTAAAAAATATACTATTCATACTTATGTATAAAATTATTTCTTTAACTTACAATGAGAAATTTTATTGATTTTTATTGTAACAATACATTAATATATTTTAAAAAGCCATTGTTTTAATCAATTTTTAGATATATTGGATTCCCCCGAATGTTAAAAGCAAAGTGGTCGGATTTTATCCAGGATCTTTAGATCAAAAAACTCCTTTTTATTAATTGAGATATAGATAATGATCTTTAAAAAAATTTTTTTTAATAATAAACAATTTTGAATGATCTCGATATTCACAAAAACTTATTTTCTTGAACCGAAACTGTTATTGGTATTAGAATCAAACTCTTCCTCTGATCATATTAGATATAAATTAATCAATTTTTTTCTTATCAAAGTATTCAAGGCTTCTTTTAGAAAAAAAATTATTTTAATTATCCCTCCAATTAATTTTTGCAACTTCAAATACTAAAAAAATCATTTTATGCCGAAACAAAACGCCTTTATTTTTTAAAATAACTAAATATTTTAAACCTCTTTAATATCCCCAACTAAAACAATAATAATTTGGAGACAATTCGTGAGGATTATTAACAATATTTAGATGATTAAATATTTTATACAAAGAAATTTTATAATTTAAAGAACTTAATAAAATATGATTTTGATAATTCACAAGAAAATCTGAAGAATATCTAGATTCTTTTAAAATAATTTTGTTATTTTGAAAACTAAGAGCATAAAAATAATCTTTGTTAATCTTAATTTTTGGAGTCAAAACATTTTGATCGAAACCACTAGATAATAATAATAAACTACTAATCTTAAATAAAGGAATTTTTAATTCTAAAGCTAATAACTTTGAGGTTAAAACGCCTATTTTAGTTCCAGTATAAGAACCAGGTCCGCAACCTACTATAATTTTTTGTATGTTAAATAAATCTATAGAATTATTTTTTAAAATATTATTAATTAATGGAATCATACAAGAAACAAAACTTTTAGCTTTAATATTGATGTTTATATCTAAAATATTCTGTTCATAAGTTAAAATAACTATTTGCATATCTGTTGAAGTATCTATAATTAAAATATTTTTTTTAAAAAATAACGAATAATTATATATTTGTTTTCCTATTTTTTTTATCATAATCTTTTTATTAATTTTCAACATTTTTTTCTTCTATTATAATTGATCTGGCATCATCTTTTAAAAATTTAATTTTAATTTTAAAATCACATAATTTTTCAATTTCATTATTTAAAAAAGTTGATTCTATCAAAAGAATATCTCCTGCACTTAAATATTCTAATACTTCTTCTAATAAAAAAATTAATTTACTAGTATTTTCAAAACGAAAAAGATCCATATGAAATAATTTATTATTATTAAAATTATAAATTTTAAATAAATTAAAACTAGGGCTGTTGATTGTTAAAATTCTTAATTTCTGAGCAAAACCTTTTACAAAAATAGTTTTACCTATTCCCATCGAACCTTGAATAAATAAAATATTTTTTCTTCTTTTATATTGATTTGTAAATAAAATTGTTTTGGCTAAAAAAATACCAGCCAATTTAGTTTGTGTTGATTTTAAAGATTTTTTATTATAAATAATTTTCATTTTTAATTCCATTTATAATTTTCAGAAGTATATTATTAAAGTTAATTTCAATATAAGATTTATATTTTTTTAAAATATCTTGAACTGTATAAATAATTCTTTGAAACTAAGTTCCTTTATTGTATTTGTTATGTCAAAATTAAATAAATCTTTTTTTAATTTTATACTATTATATTTTATTGAAAAACTTGTATTAATTTCTTTAATAAAATAAAAATTTCATTATTTAAACAGTTATAAATCTAATTAGTAATTACAGATATTTCATCTATTTTTGAACATCTTCTTGTTTTTGAACTACTACCACACTAATTAATTTATCATCATCTTTTAATTTAAATAATCTATTCCCTTGAGTATTTCTAGATTTAGTAGTCGAAACTTTATTAGCTTCAATACGAATAACTTGGCCTAAATGAGAAATTAAAATTAATTCTTCATTCGGAAAAATGGTTTTTAAAGTTACTAATTTTCCTTTTTTATCAGTAATTTTTAAAGTTTTAACGCCTCTGCCGCCTCGGTTTTGAGGTTTATAAAAACTTGCTTGAGTTTTTTTTCCATAACCAAATTCTGTTACTACCAAAATATCTTGTTCTGGATGACAAACAACAGCTGCACCTATAATTTGTTCATTTTTATCCATACGCATACCAATAACTCCAGTACCTCTACGATTAGTAGTTCGAATAGAATTTTCTTTTAAACGGATAGATTTTCCCTCAGAATTAGCTAAAATAATATCTTGATTACCAGAAGTTTTCAATACTGATAAAACTTCATCATCTTCTTTTAAAGCGAAAGCTATTTTACCATTAGATCGGATATTAGCATATTCTTGAATACGATTTCTTTTAATAAATCCTTTTTTAGTAACTAATACCAAATAATCTTTATTATTAGTAAATTCTGTTACACTTGTCAAAGTAGTTAAAAATTCGCCTTTAGCCATAGGAATTAAATTAACTAAAGGGATGCCTTTAGCATGACGTGAATAAGAAGCTATTTCATAACCTTTAATTTGGTATACTTTACCTTTATTAGTGAAAAACAATTGATAATCATGAGTAGAGGTTATAGCGAAATGTTCTACAAAATCATCTCGATTCATAGTGATCCCTATAACACCTTTACCACCTTTATTTTGTTTTTTATAAGTATCTAGTCTTAAACGTTTAATATACCCTTTATGAGTAATAGTGATTAAAATTTTTTCTTTTTCTATTAATGAAGATTTATCTATATCTAAATCTTGATTTTCCATATTAATAGCAGTTCTACGCGGATCTTGAAAAATTTTTTGTAAATTTAATAAATCTTGTTTTAAAATTTGCTCTTTTAAAAGAATAGAATTAATAATATTTTTGCATTCTGCAATTTTTAATGATAATTCTGTATCTTCTTGTTTAATTTTTTCTATTTCTAAATTAGTTATTTTTTGTAAACTCATTTCTAAAATAACTTTACTTTGAAGTTCATCTAATTTATATTTTTCCATTAATTGTATTTGTGCCATTTTAGAATTAGATGAAGATTTAACCAATTTAACTACTCGATCAATATCATTTAAAGCGATAATCAAAGCTTTTACTAAATGTTGTTTTTTAAGAGCTTTAGATAATTCAAATTGTTTTTGACGTTGAATAACATGAATTCTAAAATCAAAAAATTCTTTTAACATTTGCTTTAAATTAACTAATTTAGGAACCCCTTTTACTAAAGCAATCATATTAAAATTAAAAGACACTTGTACTTGAGAATTTTTATATAAATTATTGAGCACTACATGAGGATTAATATCTCTTTTTAAATCAATAACAAGTTTAATACCTTTGCGATTAGATTCGTCCCTTAAATCCGTAATTCCGTCTATAATTTTTTCTTTAGCTAATAAAACGATAGATTCAATTAAACTGCTTTTTTTAATTTGAAAAGGTATTTCAGTAATAACAATGGAATTTTTATTTTTATCATTTTGAATTATTTGTGCTTTAGATCTAATAAAAATACGTCCTTTGCCAGTATCATAAATATTTTTTAAATTCTCAGAACCTAAAATTTCTCCTCCTGTAGGAAAATCTGGACCTTTTATATACTTCATTAAATCTTGGATATCTATATCCTTATTATTGATAAAAGCAATTAAAGCATTAATAACTTCTTTAAAATTATGCGGAGGAATATTGGTAGCCATACCTACGGCAATTCCGGTAGAACCATTTACTAAAAGATTAGGAAAAGAAGTTGGTAAAACAGTAGGCTCTTTTTCATTACCATCATAAGTATCGATAAAATCCACAGTTTCTTGTTCAATATTACGAATCAATTCTATAGCTATTTTAGACATTCTAGTTTCTGTGTAACGCATAGCTGCTGCTGAATCTCCATCAATAGAACCGAAATTACCATGACCTTTGATTAAAGGATAACGATAATTAAAATCCTGCGCCATACGAACCATAGCTTCATAAATACTATTATCTCCGTGAGGATGACAACGACCCATAACGGCCCCGACTACAGCTGCAGATTTTTTAAAACGTTCTTGATTAGCCAATCCTAAATCATTCATTATATACAAAATTCGTCTTTGTACAGGCTTCATACCATCTCTAATATCAGGAAGAGCTCTCCTAACAATAACACTCATAGCATAACTTAAAAAAGATTTTTTTACTTCTTCATTTATATCTACTATTTCCACGCGATTAAGATTAAGTTTAGAATCCAAAAGATTATATTCTCCATTTAAATTATCATTTTTTTTTGTTTTTTTTAATATCATATTTTATGCCTTTTTATTAATAATTCTTTTTTATTGGAATTTTATATTTTAAATAATTAAATAAATTATCTTAATCATAAGTTAAATGTCTATATCAGCATAAGTAGCGTTTTCTTGAATAAAATTTTTTCTATTGCTAACCTCTTCGCCCATTAACATAGTAAAAATTCTATCAGCTTCTACTGCATCTTCTAATTTAACTTGTAATAAAGTTCTAGTTTCAGGATCCATAGTAGTTTCCCAAAGTTGTTCCGCATTCATCTCTCCTAGTCCTTTATATCTTTGAATAACAATGTTTTTAGCATCATATTTATAATTTATAAAATTTTTTAAATCTTGTTCTGTATAAAAGTAAAAAATTTTTTTATTCTTTTGTACCTTATATAAAGGTGGTTGAGCAAAATAAATATAATTATTTTCAATTAAAGGTTTAAATTGTCTAAACAAAAAAGTTAATAATAAAGTTCTTATATGAGCTCCATCAACATCAGCATCTGTCATGATAATAATTTTATGATAACGAACTTTGGAAATATTAAATTCTTTATCAAAGCCTGCACCAAAAGAATGAATTAAAGAAAGAATTTCATTATTAACTAAAATTTTATTTAATCGAGCTTTTTCAACATTAATAATTTTACCTCTTAAAGGCAAAATAGCTTGAAAAGCAGAATCTCGCCCTTGTTTAGCAGAACCTCCTGCAGAATCCCCTTCAACAATGTATAATTCTGCTAAAGCAGGATTTTTAGTACGACAATCAGCTAATTTTGAAGCAAAACTTAAGTTATCTAAAGGCGATTTTTTTCTCGTAATTTCACGAGCTTTTTTAGCTGCCAATCTCGCTTTAGCAGCTAATAAACATTTATCGATTATTTTTTTAGCTTCTTGCGGGTTTTCTAATAAATAACTTTCCAAAGCAAGACCAAAATTTTTAGAAACAAATTGTCTCATATCGTAATTACCTAATCTAGCTTTAGTTTGGCCTTCAAATAAAGGATCATAATGTTTTAAAGCGATAATAGCTGTAATTCCTTCTAAAGTATCTTCGCCGATAAAACTCAAATCTTTTTTTAATAAATTTTTATCTTTAGCATATTTGGATAAAACCCTATTTAAAGCCATTTTAAAACCTTCTTCGTGAGTTCCGCCTTCATGTGTATGTATATTATTTACAAAAGAATAAACATTAGAGCTATAATTCTCATTATATTGGAAAGCAATTTCTAAAAAAATATTATTTTCACAATTTTCTTGATAAAAAGGTTGGTTTAAAACTTTTTTATTTTCATTTAAGTATTGAAGATATTCTTGAATACCTCCTTTTGAATAGAAATTAATAATTTGAGACGGTTGAAGACGCGAATCTTCTATAATTAATTTAACATTTTTATTTAAAAAAGCTAATTGTTGTATTCGTTTTTTTAAAACATCCAAATTATAAGGAGTATCTTTGATATCTTTAAAAATAGTTTCATCAGGTAAAAATGTAATAGTAGTTCCTCTTTTATCAGTGTCACCTATAATTTGTAAAGATGAATTAGGAACTCCTTTTTCATATTTTTGATAATATATTTTGCCATTCAAAAAAATTTCAACAGTAAACCAACTAGATAAAGCGTTAACTACAGAAGCACCTACACCATGTTGACCACCCGAATAACTATAATTTTTAGAATTCGGAGTATTTTTAAATTTACCGCCAGCATGCAAGGTAGTTAAAATAGTTTCTACAGCTGATTTTTTAGTTTTAGGATGAATATCTACAGGAATACCCCTACCATTATCAGAAATACTAACTACATTATTAGGAAAAATTTTTAAAATAATTTCTGTAGCATATCCTGCTAAAGCTTCATCTATAGAATTATCTATAATTTCCCAAATTAAATGATATGCTCCTTTCATAGTAACAGAATCAATATACATTCCTGGCTTTTTACGAACAGCTTCTAAACCTTCTAAAATCTCAATACTAGAAGCACTATATTCATTTATATTTTCCTTATTTTTTTTATCATTTTTGCTCATTTTATAAAATTTAATTTTTCTCCCTTATAATCGATATTAATTTAATTAAATGAAACAATATATAAAAATCAAAATGTTTATTTTTTATTTGTTCTTAATTTCATAATTTAGATTTTTATTAATAATTCATACTTAAATTTGTATAAATACCAATAAAACAAATCTAACAAATAATCCTTTCGAAAACAATATATAAAACAAAAATTCAAAAAAATAATAATCAATAAAAAGTAAATAATATAAATTTTTATTGATTTTAATTATTGAATTTTGAAATTAAAAAAATGTGTTAATAATTATAACACATAACAAATAAAAAAATTATTAAAGCAAATATAACTTATTTCTATCAATTGTAAAACTTTGGAAAAATATTTTTTAAAATCTTTTTTGAAAAATTTTAATTACATAAAGTATAATTATTAAAAGTATTTTTAAGATTTGTATCCAAATTTAGTAATAAAAAATACATAATTTTATTTAAACCAATTTTAACTTTAAATAAATATTGCATATTTTTATCAAAAAATCCTAAAATATTGAAACATTATTGGAAAAATGTTAAAATATTTATATAAAATTTATGATTTTTTTAAATAGAAGAACATATAATTTTTGCATTTTATTTAGATAATTGTGAGGGAGCGAAAATGCTTAAAAAAATCCAATTAAAATTAATTATATTTTTGTTGCTAAATCTTTCAATATTTAATTTTTACGGTTTATGTATAAATAAACAAGGTAATTTATCTTATTCCGAATTAAGTAATGTTAAAGCAACTTTTTTTGGTATTGATTGGTCCTTTTTTTCTCAAACCAAAACAAAAAAAACACAATATCAAGAAATAATAACAGAACAAAGTATACAAGCAAAAATGAATGAATACGAACAACATATTGAAAACCTCATGGACATAATTAATAAAGATGTTTATAACCCGGATACAAGCGACTTATTAATAATTAAAATCAAATTAGAAAGCATTCGAAATAATATTAAAAAGTTCGAAGAGAAAAAGAAGAAAAATATCTTAACAAAAGATAGTTATAACACTAATTTAAATATTATAAATGTAGATTTAAATAATCTTCGGGCGAGAATAGCAAAAATACAATTTAAAGAAAATTCAAATAATCCGGAAAATTCCAACAATCCCAAAAAGGTATTTTTTATAAATAGTAGAAATAAATAAAATAAATTAATAAAAATTAATGGATATTATAAAATAAAGTTAACTCAATCCACATTATTATCGTAAAATAAAAATAATATTTTTATTATTGCAAAATGATTTTAATTAAAAATTTTTTAATTCATTTGATTTTGATATTATCAAATAATAAAGTTTTCAATAAATTGCTTCTTTATTTTTTCATGATAAAAGTTAAATTTGAGATAACATTGTAAAAAACAATGATTATACAGAAGGTTGTGTCAATAATTTGATAATAAATATGATGATAAATATTAAAGAATGGTTAAATCGATTTCCTTTTGAAAATTATTGGTGGATATATTTCTTAAGTATTTTTATGTTTTCAGAAATTATTAAGATAGTATTGAGAAAAGTTTTAACTTTTATATATCGTATTTTATTATTAAATTTTAATTTTATTTTTAATATTCAAGAATACAAAAATAAAGATAATCAAAATCCAGAATTAAACAAAACGATAGAAGTTCCTAAATTTTCTATAAAAAATCAATTACCGAATGAATTATATCAAGATAAAAATTTAACGTTAATAGAATTGAAAATGTTAGAAATTAATCAGAAAGAAAACGAAAATAAAAACAAAGAACAAGCTTTTCGTCTTGAATTAAATCAATATAAAATGGAAACGAAAATAGAATTACAACAACAAAAAAATTACTTCGAACAAGAAATGCTTAAACAGCAGATAAAAAATTTAGAAACAGAATTATTAAAAATTAATACAGACTCCAAAATTTATCATGAAAATTCATCAATCAAAAAAGATTTAAAAAATAATAATTTAGACAATAATAAAGATTTATCTCAAAATGTATTAGAAAATATAGATTTAACATTTATCGACGAAGCACTTAAAAAACAAATACCAGAAAGTTTAAAAAAAATTTTCGATAAAATGGAAAACTTTGCTGAAATACAATTATTTATGTTAAATAATATGCCTATAGAAAATTATAATAACTTTTCCAATGTATCCCATTCTTATTATGACTCCAAAAATAAAGCTTTATACATAGATCCCAAAGATTTAATATTTGTTAAATCATTATTAATAGAAAAACAAAAACAATTTAAACAGATAAAGCAATAATTTTAAATTTATTTTTATTTTCATGAACATTGAATATATTTTTTTTATTATAATCATGTATAATATGTAATGTTGTTAAATTTTTATATTTTCGAATAAAAATTTAATAATTTTTGTGGCGGTTGTGGCGAAATGGTTAACGCATCGGCTTGTGGCGCCGACATTCGTGGGTTCGATCCCCATCATCCGCCCCAAATTTAATTAAATTAAAATGAATCAAATAAATTTTATTTTTTTACATCGAAGGCCCATAGCCAAGTGGTAAGGCAACGGACTTTGACTCCGTCATTCGTTGGTTCAAATCCAGCTGGGCCTGCCATAATTTTTACTTTTAACACATTTAATAATTAAATTTGTTAATTTTATTTAAAAAAATACATTTGTCATATTGCGGGTGTGGCGAAATTGGTAAACGCACTAGACTTAGGAGGGCGCTAGTTCGAGCATAAATTAAAGAGGTTTTTTAGGCCCCTCACTTTTAATGGTAATAAAAGTACTTCGATGAATTAACCTGAATTCGAAAGAATGCAAGGGAAAATAGCATATTCATAAAGTGTTTAGTATAAAAATAAAATTGTTAACTTTTAATATTTATTAAAAAATTAAACTAAACATAAGAAGAAGATAAAATAAGGTTGAATATATAAATTAAATGAAGAGCAAAGAATGGTGGCTTATAGTTCTAAAGCTTTAGGGAAGGTTAAACGATATATTCCAAAATACCTAAATAGATAATAAAATAATTACTAAAAAGATCCTAAAGTAATTATGATTACCAATAAAGAATAAAAAATGTTTATTCAATTATCTACACCAAGGTAAATTTAATTATTTTTACCTATTATAAGACTCCAACCGCTATTTATCATTAAGCCGAGAATTTATAGCTACCTAGGAAAACCTAAAATTATTTTTTATAAAAAAATTAAGGTTGCAGAGCTGACATAGTAGTCGGAGGGTTTTGTCCTCCCAGGGAAAATAGGAAAACTATTTACAAGGCGAAGGGAAGCAGAAAGATTAAAAAATAATAAAAATATTTTTTTTGTTTTCTATAAAATAATTTATAAATGCGCAATATAAATTAAATAAAAAAATAAAATATGTTTTTGAATCTAAACAAATAAAAAAATTTATTATGTTGAATTCGGAAAGCCGGATGCGTGGAAACATGCCTGTCCGGTTTGGATGGGGGCTAACCAAATATATAATAAAGGTTTTCTATCCATATTCTAGCGCTTTAGCTTGCAGGTTCGAGTCCTGTCACCCGTACCAAAATTTTTTATTTAGGGATATGATGTTAATGGTAGCATAATGGTCTCCAAAACCATGAGTTCGGGTTCGAATCCTGATATCCCTGCCAAATTAAATATCAAAATATTGAAAAAAATTTAACTTAAATAAAATTTACTAATTTAAATAAAAAAAAGAAGGCGATTATATACAGCCTTCTTTTTTTTAAATTATTAGTTATTTTTGATTTTGTTTAAAATTTTAAAATGCATTTAAATCAAAATCTCATAATATTTTTGACAAAATCAAAAAATAAAATCTTCATCTTTTAAACTTTCGGTTTTCATTTTTTGATAACCATTACCTTTCATAGAAAAATAATCCATTGTTTTAGTTTCTGTATTTAATCCATTTAAAATAACAGGATTAATTTCTTCATAAGGAAAAAATTGTTCAAATCCTAAATTTAATAAAGCTTTATTAGCATTATAACGTACAAATTTGTTAACATCATCTATTAAAGTTTGTTCTTGATAAATTTCTGAAGTTAATGATTTTTGTTCTTGATATAATTTAAATAAAAAATTTTTCAACCAATCATATAAATTGTTTTTTTGTTCGGTATTAAAAGTAGAATATAAATGCTTAGCTAATCTTCCAGTATAAACTCCATGAACACTTTCGTCACGAATAATTAAATTAATTATCTCTCCAGCTTGCATCAATTTACCTTGTCCATAAAAATACAAAGGATAATAAAAACCACTATAAAATAACCAAGTCTCTAAAAAAACTGAAGCTACCATAGCTTTCCATTTTATTTGACAAAATTCATAACTGTTATAATAAGCAAAATTATTTTTATTAATAACTATTTTTTGATCTAACATCTCATAAACATTAATAATTAAATTTAAAATATTCTGTAAATTTTTTTGCTTTATACCCCAAAAAAATAAGTCATCGATTTCATTTTTATTCAAAAAAGTCATAAAAATATTAGAATAACTTTTAGCATGAACGGCATTTTCCATAGCTCCCATAAAACTAAGAGTAGCTTTTTTTTGATGCTCTTCGGGCAAACAAGATCTAACTAAAACAGGCATGCCGATATCTCCTTGATAAGTATCTAAAAAAGTTAAAACTAATAAATTACGAGAATAAGTTCGTTGCTCTTCGGGAGATAAAGTGTTCCAAATATGCAAATCACTTTGTAAACTAATATCTTCTGGACGCCAAAATTGACTTAGATTTTGTTCATAAAAATGATGTGTAAATTCATCTTCTAAATTATTCCAATTAGCACCTTGATAAGTTATTTTTTTTAAATCCATATATTCAATTCATTCCTATCTTGTTTAAAATTATTAAAATTTAAAAAAATTTAAAGCCAACCAAATTGCTTTTTATAATTATATAATTTCAAATTTTAAATATTATTTATAAATTATTTTTATTAATATCAATATCATCTTCCGGAATACTCACTTATGAGTAGTTTCGGAAACAAATTAGTTTATTTTAACTCTAATTCGATTCTCTTTCTTAGGTTATTTCCGGATTATCCCTAGAAAAAAATTCGGCGGTGGTATCATTTTGACTAACTAATTCTTCATAATCCGCTTTTAAAAAAAATCTCTAATCCTGATGGTTTCCTTTAGAGATCTGTTTTTAGCCTTTCAGCATTTGTCGCACTAGTTATTGGTAAAATCACAGAATATTTACGCCTCTTTGGGATCCACATTCAAATATTATAATATTGACGAATGGATAATTCTAATTTATTTGTAATATCCGGATTTTTCATCAAAAATTCTCGAGCTTTTTCTCTGCCTTGACCAATTTGTTTTTCATTATAACTATACCACATACCATTTTTTTTAATTAAATTTAAACTTACTGCTAAATCTAAAATTTCACTAATTTTAGAAATTCCTTTTCCGTATAAAATATCAAAACTGACAGTTTTATAAGGGGGACAAACTTTAGATTTAACAATACGAACATTAGTTTTTACTCCAATAACCTGATCATTATCTTTAATTAATTCTGAGGTTTTTCTAACATCTAACCTAACAGATGTGAAAAATTTTAAACCTTTACCTCCAGGAGTAATTTCATTATTACCAAAAGTAATTCCTACTTTTTCTCTTAATTGATTAATATAAATCAAAATAGAATTTGATTTAGAAACAATATAACTTTGTTTTCTTAAAGCTTGATTCATCATTCGAGCATGTATACCTACATAAGAATCACCAACTTCACCGTTTAATTCTGCCAAAGGAGCCAAAGCGGCTACAGAATCTACTACTACCAAATCAACAATATTGTTTTGTATCAAAAAATTAGCAATATTTAAAGCATTTTCTCCAGAATCAGGTTGTGATATTAACAGGTTATCCACGTCTACTCCTATATTTTTGGCATAATTAATATCTAAAGAATTCTCAGCATCTATAAAAGCAACAAGACCTCCAGATTTTTGAGCTTCTGCTATCGCATGCAAAGCTAAAGTAGTTTTACCAGCACTTTCAGGTCCAAAAATCTCTACAATCCTACCTTTCGGTAAACCTCCAATAGACAAAGCTATATCCAATCCTAAAGAACCAGTTGAAATAGATTCTATAGGTTCTACTTTATCGGAATTCATCTTCATAATACTGCCTTTTCCGAAAAGTTTTTCTATTTCACTAATAGTTTCTGTTAAAGGAGGTTTTTTTAATATTTCTTTACTCATTTATTAAACACCTCTTATATATAATTTTACTAAATTAATCATAATTATAAAAAAAGATACAATTTGTAATAATTTAAAAATAAATTAATTTAAAATTTTTTAAAATATAATCTATACCAGAAGCAATAATGATAAAAATATTCGATACTAAAATAATATTAATAATAAAATACATTTTTAGATTATATTCTGGAAATAATTGATAAAAACAATGTTCTAATTGAGCAGATAAAAGCATTATAATAATGGAAATAAAATTCAAAAAAGTTTTTAATTTACCACCAAAAGAAGAAGCGATAATATGTTTTTTTTCAAAAGCTAATAGTCGAATTCCCATAACGATAAAATCTCTTATAATAGTGACTATCAAAAAACTAACAACATAATTAACAATTTTTTCATTATCTTGATATAATAAATGATTATTTTGACATAAAATAAGTAAATAAAAGGAAGAAATAATAACCAATAACTTATCAGCTATAGGATCAAAAAATTTACCAAAAATAGTTGTTTGACAAAATTTTCTTGCAATAAATCCATCTAAATAATCAGTTATAGATGCTATTATAAAAATAATATTAAAATAATTTTTAAAAATTTCTATTTCATGTTTTAATAATTTTAAATATAAAAAAGGCAACATACAAAAAACTAAAAAAATACGAAATATTGTCAATAAATTAGCTGTTTTTTTAATTATATTTTTCATATTCTAATCATCTTTCTGAAGAGACAAAATAAATAATTCAAAAATCCAAATTTTCATAATTAATTATATTTTACATCTTCTTGAGCTATTTATTCCAATGAATAGTAAATTCATTAATAATATTAGATATTTTTTGTGTTATTTACAAGAAAAACATATTTATTTCTCCTTTTTTTAATATAATTAAAAATTAAAAATTTCATTTTTATTACAAATTAAATTATAATTACATATTTTTTTATAATTTTTTTAAAATACTCTATTAAAAATATTGCAAATTTCTTATTAAAACTAAAACAATTATTCTAATTTATATTTGTACGCAAAGCTTTTAATTTTTGATTACTACAATTTAAAAAAATTTTATTTTTAAACTTTTATGCATATCACATAGATATCATATAAACTTTCGAATTTTAACTAGACTTTTTAGGATAAGAACTTACCTATAAATAGTTGCGATTGATAATTATTGTTGGCATATTCATAACGGTATTTGTCGATTTTGGAATTTTGATGATATTGTCTATGATG
>NZ_JAOSIQ010000013.1 GCF_030586845.1 Candidatus Phytoplasma bonamiae
CTGAAATCATTTTTTAGACACTCTTCTAACAACGAGATTTTTTTATTTCTAAGTTCCCAACTTTATTCTGAGATACCTTTAAAATCAAGAATTAATAATTGTTCCCTGGTATTTGGAATTAAATAAATTTTTGATGGCAAAATTATCCCAAACAAAAGATCGGTTTTTATCAATATATATATCAGGTCTCAGGAATAATAACTTAACTAAATATTTTTCGACTTTACCCTTAAAACCATTCGATGGCGGCGTGTTCTTGACTAACTACTTCATCACAAACCAGTTTTAAGAACTGCTGTAATTCTTGGTGGTTTTCTTTCAAGAACCGTTCTATATCGCACTGGCGATGGGTTAGTGAACTTGATATTTAGGTTTCTTTGGCTCCTAAACAACTCCAATAAATCTATAAAAAATTAACAAAATTATTAAAAATATTTCAATTATTTAAAAATTACACACAAAAAATAAAAAAATTTTTACAAAAAAATAACTTAAATAATTTGTTATATATTTTTATCAAAATAACAAAAAAATCTGAAACCAAATTAAGAATATAATTTATAAAATTTTTGAAACAAAAATATCTTTTTAATATTTATTAAATAGACATTTTCCAGGGAGGACGATTAGCTTGATCATTCCAAATCCAGTTTTACTTCTCCGACTACTACTAAAAAGTCGCTTTTCTCCTTGGACTATAATGACGACTTTAATCTCATTATTCGTTAATTTAATAACTCGTCTTTAGGATTCTCCAAGTTACGCTAAATTTCTACCTTAATTATTTAGGGGAAGTGGACAATTTTGATAAAAATGGTAAGATTCCAGATTTGTTCATTGATAAACTCTACCTAACACTTAGAAGATATTTCGATAGACTCCGGACTGCTCGCTTATAGTAGTTTGCTAGACAGGTTTTGTTATTACATTCGCTTATCTTCTTAGGCCATTTCAGGTTTACCCTTAAAAACTTTTTGGACGCTTCATATTAGGGGCAAATATAAATAAATTAATAAATTAATTATAAAAATTTTTTTATTGAATGCGAAAATACATAATAACAAATAAAAAATAATTGATGTTTTATAAAGATTAAAATCTTTAATTTTATAAAAAATATTCCCAATAAAATAAAAAAAATATTTATAAAAAAATAATATATAAATGGTGGAGATGAGGGGATTCGAACCCCTGTACAAAATTAATCAGTTTTATTTGTTGTACATAATTATTTTGTTTTTGATAAAAAACAAACAAAAATATTTGATAAATGTAAAATTTAACAATAATAATATTAATTTTTTAAAATACCTAATTAATGAATAACCTAGATATTTTTAAAATCACTTGATAAAACAAAATCAAAAATTATATAAATATAATTGCTTACGCTGTTGCGCGAATCATACCAAAATTTTTCTCATAATTAGAGAAAAAAATGTTTTTATAGTCATTTTTTTGACTAATTTTATTTTCTTTATTGCCGTTTATTAAAAACCTCGAACGTTTTTACTTGCGCAACCAAGTTATGACAAATAAAACTTTTTAATTTTGGCGAAACCAATAAACATCCCCATTTATATTTTAATTTAAAAAAAAATATAATCAATAAATAAATATTGATTAATTTTTTTTAATTGTAGGTAACAAAGATGATAAAAATTCACTATTCAAATTATGCAAAAAAACAAGGGATGATTTAGTAAATCCTAACCAATAGTGTAATAATTTATCATAATTAGTAATAACAGTATCTTTCTTGGTCATTTTATGAATAATTGTATTTATTGTATTTGGATTTTGCACTTGAGGATAATCATCTTTATTATAAATTGCACCAATTTCTTCGGAATTATACGAAATTTTCATTTTATAAATCGGTTCATTTTCTAAAGCTTTTTGATATAGAAGAGTTCCGCATAACGCTACAAAAATATTAAACATAATAAAAAACATAATATTAAATAATTTGAAAAACATAAGATAAAAACCTCTTCAGCAAATTTCTATTTAAAACACGATTGTAAGAAAAAATATATGATTTTAACTATTTTATTTAGAATAAATCAAATAAAGTTTTTCAAAAAAATAACACCGAATAAAAATTTGAATTATTTTAAACACCTTAAAGTTGCTAATTGTAATAAACTAAAAGGTTTATTGTAATGAGGATTAAAATAAGAATCAATAGAAAATAAACTGTCCACAGTCATCTTTTTTTGAATACATAAACTCAAAGTGTTAATTTGTTCTAATAAATTAGATTTCGATAAAATTTGACCACCTAAAATTTTCTTAGTGTCTTTTTCAAATATAATCTTAAAAATAACTCCATTATAATCAGGCATAAATTCAGGTTTATCAGCATCTTTAATAATTTCAACATCATAATTTAATTTTAATTGCGAAGCTACATATTCTGTAATTCCTGTAGAAGCAATATTTAGTTCATATATTTTAATAGCGCTAGTACCTTGTACTCCGGAAAAAGCTATTCTATTTTCCTTAATATTTAAACCTACAATAGTGCCTGTTTTAACAGCATTTGTAGCCAAAGGAATATATTTATAATCCATTAAAGGATTATATAATACATTAATACAATCACCGCAAGCATAAACATCAGGATGAGAAGTTTGTAAAAATTCATTCACAATAAAAGCGCCGTTAGGTGATATTTTTAAATAATTATTAGCGATACTTGAATTAGGAACAAAACTAATACATAAAATAACCATTTCTGTAGAAAAAGTATCTTTATCAGTTTTTACATGAGTAACTAATTCGTCTTTAATAACAAATTGAGAAACTTTTTGTCCTAAAGCTAATTGAACATTATGTTTAGTAAATTGTTGTTGAGCAGGCGTAGTAAATTCAATATCTAAATATTTCGACATAATCCTATCTTCAGCATCAATTAAAACGACTTTTTTATTTTGCAAAGAAAAAGCTTCAGCCAATTCAACACCAATATAACCAGCACCTACAATAGTAATATTATTAACTTTCTTAGCGTATTGGATAATTTCTTTAGCATGATCAAAATTTTTACATAAAAATAAGTTTTTAGAATTAATACCATCAATTTTAGGAATAACCGGCCAAGAACCTGTTGATAGAATTAATTTGTCAAAATAATCAAAAAATTCTTCATTAGTTTGCAAATTTTTAACCCAAATTTTTTTCTGATCAAAATCAATTCGAAGTACTTCATGTTCTAAACACATATTAATACCCAATGTAGATAATTCTTTAGCATTAGAATAAAACAAACCTTTTTTATCTTGAACAACTCCACCAACATATAAAGCTATACCGCAAGATAAAAATGAAACATTATTATTTCTTTCATAAACAGTAATATCGATATTATCATATGGATAAGTTTTTCGAATAGTCTTAACAGCTGCAGTACCTGAATGAGTACAACCTACCACTATAACTTTCATTTTTTTAGTCATAATATCACCTTTTTATCTATTAAAATTCTGTTTATAATTTTCCGTTAATTTTAGTTTTTATAAATAAACAATTATAAAAGATATACAATTAAATTATAACACATATATAAAAAATTAATTTATAGTTTAAAATTAACAAAATCTTATTCTAAAGGCAATTGTTTAATTAAATTTAAATCATAAAATTTTTTTAAAATTGTTTTATTCAATTTAACTCGTTTTTCAAAATCTTGTTGTGTAAATAATACTTCACCACGCGCTTTAACAATATTATTAGCCCCTACTTGGCCTAAACCATCAATAGTAATAAAAGGCATAATTAAAGAATTAGATGATATTTCCATAACAAACAAATTAGCTTCAGATTTATTTAAATCAATGGGCAAAAAATTATAACCTCTATCTTTCATTTCTTTAGCAATCTTTAAAGTATGCAACTTTTCTTTTTGAACGGATGTCATTTCTTTCTCATTAGATTTTTTTAAAAATAATTGTATTTTATCAGGCGGCAACATCATATTGTCATAATCAAATTGTGAAACTCTAGTAGAAAAATAACCTTTATAAAAAAGCAAAGGAGCGTGAACTTTAAACCAAGCTATTCGCAAAGCCATTAAAACATAAGCAGCAGCGTGTGGCTTTGGAAAAAGATACTGAATTTTTTGTAAAGATTCAATATACCAATCATCTACATTATGTTTACGCATGATTTGAGATAAATTTTGCCATTTTTGTCTATCATGATTTTGTTTTCCCTTACGAACTAATTCCATAATTTCAAAAGCTATTAATTTTTCTAAACCTTTAGAAATTAAATAATTTAAAATATCATCGCGACAAGTAATCAAATCAAAAATACTTTTATCATCTTTTAAATGATCTTGGGCATTACCTGACCAAACGCCAGTACCATGAGATAAACCCGATACTTTAACTAAAGTAGAAAAATTAAATTTTTTTTCTTTTAAGTAAATGTCTTTCAACATATTACAAACAAAAGGTGTTCCAAATTCAGGAATTGCTTGAGAAGTTTGACATTTCGGTTTATTAGCGAAAATTTCGTAAACTTGTTTATCATCTACGGGAATATCTTGAAATCTTCTAAAGGGGAAATGAGAAGGATTTTGAAGAACATCATCCATCAAAAATTTGATTAAAGTAGGATCATCATGACCCAAAATATCTAACTTAAATAAATTTTTTTCTAAAGCGTGATAATCAAAATGAGTAGTTTTCCATTCAGAAGAAACATCATTAGCTGGAAATTGGATAGGGGTAACATCATATATAGATAAACCTTTAGGAATGATAACAATACCACCAGGATGTTGACCTGTAGAACGTTTTACACCTTCAATCATTATAACTCTGCGGTCTCTTTCGTTATCGCGTATTACAATTCGCCTTTCTTCCATAAAAGACTTAATATAACCATAAGCATTTTGTTTCGCTACAGTTTGAATAGTTCCAGCTCTAAATACACAATTTTCGCCTAATAACTCTCTAAGATAGTTATGAATTTTATTTTGATAATCTCCAGAAAAATTTAAATCAATATCTGGTTTTCTATTACCGCCGAAACCTAAAAAAGTTTCAAAAGGAATATCTTGGCCATCTTTAATAAAAATTTGACCACAAACAGAACAACTTTCTTTAGGTAAATCATAACCTGAAAATACATTTGTAAAATGTTCTTGATGTTTTTGTATATCAATAACAAAAGGGTATGATTTCAAATAATTTTGATATTCAACATTTTGAATTTCGATTAAACTCGTTTTCATAATAATATATTTACAAATAAAGCAACGGTAATGAGGAGGTAGAGGATTAATTTCAGTAATTCCTAAAATATTAGCTATCAAAGAAGCTCCCACAGAACCTCGTGAACCAACTGGATAACCATCTTCAGTTGATTTTTTCACTAATAAATATGACAAATAATAAATCGCAGCAATATTATTATTTTCAAAATTATCTTTAGAAAAAATAACAGATAATTCTTGTTCAAGTCTATCTTTAACATTAGGATGTAATACTTGACCATATAAATGAAAAATTTTTTCATTAATCAAATTCATCATTTCAGCTCTAATACTAGAAATTTTTAAATTTTTTAAAAACATATCATCAGGAATATTAAAAAGTTGATTAGAAAAAAATTGAAATTTTTCAATTTGTTGATTTAATAAATGAGTATTATTAATGACTAAATCTTGTTTCAATTGTTCATTATCAATAAAATTAAAAGCATTTAACATTTCTTGAGTAGTTAAAAAATAATTATCAGGCAAATATTCCGAAGGGATTTTCGATAAACGATGTAAACCGCCACCAATTAATTTCGCATTAATATAAACTTCACGTAAAATCTTTTCATAAGGATATAAATAATGAACATCACCAGTAGCTATAATAATTTTATTTTGTTTCTGAGCTTCTTTAATGATTTTCAAAATAGTATCTTTAATTATACCAAGGCCATATGAATTATCTTTATCAAATTCTGAAGAACCATTTAAATCATAAATAATATGACGATAAGCCTGAGGAGGTTGTACTTCAATATAATCATAATAAGAAATAGCTCTAGCCAAATCATATTCATCTTTATATAAAGCAATATTAAAAACATTACTATCAAAACAACCACTACCAATTAATAAACCTTCTCTATATTTTTCAAAATTAGATTTTAATAAACGAGGTTTTTTTAAAAAATCTTTAGTTAAAGCATCACTCATTAAATGAAATAAATTATTATAACCTTTTTTATTTTTTACAATGATATTTACATGATAAGATCTCTCCCATTTAATATCCAAAGCACCTTGCAAATCATAAAAATGTAATATTTGTTGTTTTTCTAATTTTTCTAACATTTCTAAAAAAATAAGAGCAGTAGCGCGAGCATCGAATAAAGCATTATGATATTGGCCTTCCGAATCAAGTTTAATTTTAAAAGCTTTAACAATTTTTTCTAAAGAAAAATATTTTAAAGATGTATTAAAATGTTTTTGAGCTAAAGTTAAAGTGTCAATAATAGGGCATACAGGCCAAGATAAATTGATTTTTTTAGCTGTCTCTTGTAAAAATTCAATATCAAAACTAGCATTATGAGCTACTAAAACATAATCAGGACAATCTTTAATAAAATCTAAAAATTTTGGAAAAATGTCTTTAATATGAGGTTTTTTTAACAAAATATCATTAGAAATATTGGTTAATTCCTGAATAAAACGATTGATCTTTATATCTGTCCCAGGATTAATTAATTCATCAAAAAACTCAATAATTTTACCATTTTTAATTTTAACAGCAGCTATAGAAATTATCCTATCTCGAACCTTAGACAAACCAGTAGTTTCAATATCTAAAACTATATAACAATGATTTTTCAAAACAAAATCCGAAAATTTATTCAAATTAATATCTTGATTAGTAATAAAAATTGGTTTTTCTTCGACAAAATCTAATTCTACTCCTGCAATAGCTTTAATATTTTTATCAAAAATATATTTAGAAATTTCTGGAAAAGCATACAAGCCATCATGATCTGTAAAAGCAATAGCTTCATGACCCCATTTTTCCGCTAATTCTATATAATTTTTAACACTAGTAATGGCATCTAGATTAGACATTTTAGTATGTATATGAAATTCAATTCGCTTTTTACCAGGATAATTATCCATATTTTTAAAGAAAACCGAAGAAGAATCTAAAATTTTATAATCTTTTAAATTAAAATAAAAATTTTTAACTTTATTTTTAATTTCAATAGTAGCTGATATTAATATCCCTTCTTTTAAAACATTAAGTAAATCATCACGTTCTATTTGGGCTTTTTTTATATCTTTAGATAAAAATTTCGTAACTAATATAGAATCTTGAAAACTAACAGGGTCCACCAAATAAAAACTAATCCAAAACATTCCATACTTATCATTATTAACTATAAATTGTACATAACCTTGAATTTGTATTTGTGAAAATTTTTCATAAAACTTACACATTTCTTGGTAAACAATAGGGATTTCTTTAAAATTAGATAAAGAAATATTTTTAATTTTATTCTTTATTAGTGACGTCTTTTGAACATTTATATTTTGATTTATTGTTTTTATTTCATCAATGATATTAGTTTTATAATCTAACAAATCAAAATCAAAATCAAAATGAAAATTTTTCATAAATAAATCTTTTAATTTAAATAATTCTAATTTTAATTCCGAAATATCTAATATTTTTTCCTGTATTTCAAATAAACACTTTTTATTATTTATATCCAAAACAGGAGTTTTTTGAAAAAAAATTTCAAATTTTTTATCTATAAAAAAACCTGTCATAACTTTATTCAACATATATTGATAATGTTTTTTCCAAATACTATTATCCTTCAACAAATTCCAATCTAGAATAAGAAAATGCACATTAATTAAAGGTTTTAATTGTACAAAATTTTCTAAATCTTCACTTAATAGTTTTAAAAAAAAATTTTGAAATTCTTTTTCAAAAAAATCAAAATGTATAGTTTCTTCAGGATATTCCTCTATTTGGAAAAAACAATCCCAACTATTTATTTGTTTATCATTGACTACAACTTCTATTAATGGGAAATTTTGAATATTTTTATTTTCAATAAATTTTATAAATTTTGAATAAAGCTTCATTATCGATCTCAACTTGATTTATTAATTCTTTATTTTTGCTTTATTATTCCGAATTTTCATATATAAAACAAAAAAACATGAATAATTTCATGCCACTTTAAAAAATAATTTTTTTGGATGGTATGGTACTGATGATCGGACTCGAACCGATATAAGTTATTCACTTGTTTGATTTTGAGTCAAATGCGTCTACCAATTCCGCCACATCAGCATTAATTAATAATAAATCAATTATAACAAATTATTAATAATACTAATTAAATTATATAGTAAAATTATATCATAACATCTCATAAAAAACTATCTAAAAAATTTTTGTCTATCTTAAAAAATCCTATTTTTTTAAATAATTTATAATTATAATAAATTTCTTAAAATCAAAACAATTCTCTAAAAAATTATAAAATTAATCATTTTACATAATTAATTTTAAAAAAAAACAATATAATTAATATTTTTATTCAAATTAGATAATAATTTTCACATCATCATAACTATTTTTTTAAAAAATAATTATTTTTAAAATTTTAGCATTTTTATGATTTTGATTATTTACAAAATAATATTCTTTATTAGAACCTAAATATAAAGTATCTTCCTGTTTCAATAAATAATGTAATTTATCTAAAATTAAAAAAACCTCTCCTTCTAAAACAAAAAAAAATTCATGACTCAAAGATTTAAGTTGTAATTCGGTTTGACCTTGAGGTTTAAGTTCAATAATAAGCGGTTCTATTTTAAATTTATCTAAATTTTTAAAAATATGATAAATTTTATTTTTCAAATGTGAATTATATTGAATATTGAAATCTATTTTTTTATTGATAACTATTATAGATTCTTCATATTTAAAAAAATCTACTATTGAAATTTTAAAAATTTTTAACATTAAAAATAAAGTATTTAAAGAAGGTAAGATTAAATTGTTTTCAATCTGCGAAATATAACCTGTAGTCATATTAATTTTTTGAGCCAATTCTCTTTGAGTTAATTGTTGTTGCAATCTCAAATTTCGAATTTTATCACCTATATACATATTATTATTCTAATTTCCTCATATGTTGTACTAAAAAATAATATAAAATTAAATACCAAATATTTGAATTAATTTTTTGTATAATCGCATAAATTTAATTAACATTTCTTGTTTCAAAATAATTAAATTTTTATTAAAATCTTTTTTTAAAAGTTGTTTGTTTTTATAAAATTTATACCACCAAAAAAACTTTAAAAAAATTAAACGAATTTTTTGTAAAAACAATATTTTTTTGATTTGAAATTGTTGATAAATTTTAATTTTATTAATTTGATTAAACAATTGATTATTGCTTGTAATAATTTCTTTATTTTGATGCAAATGTTTAAATAAAATTTTGTCTATTTCATCATTTTTGTGCATTTTAAAGAGATTATTACGATGATTTTGATCTTTTAAATGTTTTTGATAAAGATATAATTGATTTTTGCATTCATAATTAATTTTTTTTGTTTTTTTATCATATATTTTTTCAATTTTTTGTTTTTGGCTAATGAAATCTTTATCTATTTCTATTGAAGAATCTTTTAAATTATTTTGAATTAAATCTATTTGCCATTTCATTTCTTTTAATTTTAATTTGTTTTGTTTTTCATATAAACTAATATCATGATGAAGTTGTTTTTCTTGTTTTTGGTATTTAATTATAATATCATTTAAACTATCATCATGTATTATTCGAGTAATATCAAAAAATACCTGAGAAATACAATCAATAATATATTCACTTTCTTTTAATAAAAAATGTTCTTCCTCTGATTGAATTTTTTGTATATGAGAAATTTCTTCTTTAATATTATTATATTCTTGACCAAAAAAACTTCTAGGTAATTCTAAATGATCATAATAATATGACCATTTATTTTTCATTTTATTGAAATAAAACCAATATAAAATACGATGCCCAAATTTAGAATCCGAAAAACTTCTAAGTTTAATAGTTAATTGAAACATTTGAAATTGTAGTAAATTATTAGTTTGTACAAAACGATTTTGTTGCTTTTTTAATTTATTAATCATTTTTTGTTTTAATTGTTGTTGTTTATTTTGTTGATATTCTAAATATTTCATTTTTTTTTTGAAAAAATTCCCTATATTTTCATAAATTTTCATTTTTTTTTCGAAAAAAATTAAAAATTGTGTATTCTTATCCAAATTTTTTAATTTCATCTGATGCATTAATACACTAATAAATGAAATATTTTGATTATAAAAATTTAAAATTACTTTATTTAAATTAATTTTTTGTTTTATCCTATTTAATCGTAAATCGAACATATTTATTTTCAACAAATAAAGATATTTAAAATGTTCATCTATAATATTTTCTATAAAAATTTTATTTAATTTATAAATTAAGTTTAAATTAATTACAGAAAAATAATTATTAATTGTTTTTGAATACAAATTCCAAAAAAGATCTAAATTTTCTTTAATTTGTTGCAAAATTCTAGAATGCGTTTGATTTTGTTTATTTAAATAATTATTAAATAATATAACATTTATTAAATTTTTTTGTTTAATAAAACTATTTTTAGCAATAATATCCCGAATTTTAATTTTTGGTATTTTAACTTTATATAAATAATTTTGTTTTTTTTGTTTATAAATAATATTTTTTAAATTTATTTCATATTCTTGATGATAATGTAAATTATAAATTTTTTCTTGTAATTTTTGTATTTCTTGAAGATTTTCAAACATTTCGTGATCATATTTCATTTTTAAAGGGATTTTTTTCATTTGTAATTGCATTTTTAGCAAAAATTTACGTTCTTGAGTTTGTTTTTGCAACAATAATATATCTTTTTGATATTGTATATCATTTAATTTTTCAATTAAAATAAAATTTTTTTGCAAATGTTCATAAGATAATTTTTGTTTATGTTGTTCATCTATAACTTCTTCCTGAATTATGCCGTATTTTTTTTTTATTTTTAATAAAGTTAAGTCCATTTCTAAATTATCAATTTTTTGTAAATAATTATTATAAATTAATTTTTGCTCTTTTTTTTTGATCAAATCAAGATTGTTAATCTGAAAATTTTTTATTTTTTGAAAAATATGTTTTTTATATTCAATAATATTCAATTTACGATTATAAATAAGTTTAAATTTCATATATTGGAAACGCCAATCATACAAACGCATCAAATACATTTGTTGATAAACAAAAAATTCTCGCATTAAATTCATCATAATAGGATAACTATTTAAAGACATCGGATGAATAAAAAAAAATCCTCTTATATTTTGATCCCAAATTTTATGTTTTTTTTGCCCAAGTATTTCTTGTTGTTTTATAAATTCAAGTTTTAATTGATCAAAAATTTTATTATGCATTTCTATTTTTTGTTGAAAAACATTAAAAGCATTTTTAATTTCTTCCGAAAAATCAATCTCTTGTTGTTTTTGTGTTTCTTGTAATTTTTGAATTTGATTTTGGTAAAAATTTTTCATATTTTCCAAAGAATGATTAAAAATATCTTTTAATTGTTTAATTTTTTGATTTAAAATAACAATTTTTTGATGAAAAAAATCATAAATATCTGAAATATTTTTTTGATATTTTTGATTAACTTGAGAATATTGTTCTGTAAAAAAATTATTTTGTTCCATTCGTTGTTGTTGTAAATCTTTTTCTAATAAATTTAACTTTTCCAAATCCAGATTATATTTGCAATTCAATTTATCTTTTTGAATATTATATTCTTTAATAATTCGACTTTTTTGCAAAACACTTTTTTGTTTTCTTTTTTTAAATTCTTGATTCAAAGAAATTTCTTTATTAGTTGTAATTAACTTAGATTTTTCTAAATTTTTACTTAGTTGTTGTTTTAAAATATCTACATTATAATGATAATCCAAATGTAATTGAGGAATATTAGACGCAAATTGAGGAGTTAAATTTGTATAAGGAGTAGCACTATAAATAGGTAAAAAAATTAAAAAATCTTTCATATAGTTATCATTGAATAAATTTATTTGTTGAATTTCTTGACACAAATTAATTATTTTTTGAATTAAAAAATTTATTATAGGATCATAATTTCCTTTGGATAAATTATCTAAACAATTAATATAATCATTTTTAAATTTTTTTTCATGCATTATATCGAAAACTCCTTAGAGAAAAATATTCTCGTTTGAACTTATTATATATTGATTTTTAATTTTAAAAATATAATTCGATAATAGAATGAAATAATAAATGATATTTTATAAAAAAATTTAAAAATAATAATTAATTAATTAAAATAGAGATAGATTATTTATGTTTCTATATCAGAATTTATCTTTCTAATATTTATCACAAACAACCCCGCCCTCCTTCTAAACTGGACGAGCTTTACTCCAAAATTCAAATAGACAACAGCCCCCGTCCAAACGGTGCGAGCAAGTTTCCCAGCACACCGCTTTCCATAATTTATCCCTGTTCCGGGTTTAACTTCGTGTCACCACTAGTTAAATTTTTATTCTTGACCTTTTACTCTTTTTGAATCTTCTAATATCCCTTATTGTTGGTTGGTCTTTTTACAGTGACAAACCTGACAAAGGACAATTGTTTTTTGTTCATCGCCCTTTGCCAATGAGCGTTTCTAATGGTTCCGAAATGATGAATTTCCAGGGATTGATTTTCTGACTGGTAGACTTCCACATTTTCGTGCTGTTAACCTATCAATTAATCTGGTTCGTTCTTGGAAAAGATTGTGATTGATGGCTATTTCGGTTATCTCGCCTTTATAAATAATTGTTCCAAGGCTTTCTGGATAATTCTATCTTGCATGGCGGGGATTCCGAGTGGTCTCGATTTATCCTTTCCCTTCGAAATGCGAACTCTTTTAACCGATTTTCGGGTTATATTGGTTGTGAACATATTTTTGGTGATATTTCTTTAATTTGTTTAAAATCCATATCATTAATTGTTTTCCCGTCTATTCCTGGTGTTCCTGTCCCATTATTGGTAAGCAACCGGATTAAACGCGAGATAAGTATTAATTAAGTAGTTCATTGCCCATTTGAGTTCTTGTTTTAATATATATTGTTTTAAAGATTGGTCAGGAATTTTATTCATTATCCGAAGAAGTTGCGATACTAACACTTCATAGATCTTTTGTCTATATGGTCTCCATGAATAAACAATAAATTACTTTCTGCTTTCGCCCTATAAGAGTGGTTAACTCTCTTCTTGGTAAGACGATTAGCTAGCTTATTCCAAAACTAGATTTACTCTTACGACTACTAAACAGATTCTTTATCCTTAACTATCAGGGCTTTGATTTCCTGATCTGTAAATTGAATTACTTAGTCTTAGGATTCTCCAAGTTACGCTAAATTTCTACCTTAATTCTTTAGGGGAAGTGACCATTCTAATAAATGGTAAGATTCCAGGTTTGTTAGGTGATAAACTACTCAATACAAATAATTCTATATTAGTAGACTCTAGACTGTCCGCTTCAGCAACTTCCGAGACAGGTTCAAGGATTACATCAATTTCCTTCTTAGGCCATTTCAGGCTTCTCCATGGAATTATTCGGTGGCAGTGTCTTCTTGACTAATTTGCTTTCGTCGTAACCCGCTTTTATGGTCTGCTATAATCTATCATTCTTTCGTCTGATAAACCGACCATATCCTTTCAGGGTTTATCGGCCCTGGCTATTGGTTAGATAGCACGAAATTTAGGCCTCTTTGGCGCCCTTATTCTCCTTGTCATTATTAAATAAAAAAAATTTTTTTATTTAATAATAAATTAATTTTAATTAATAAATTTTTGCGAATTAAAATAAGTGATTTTCATTATTTTATGGCGTTTGAGGAGGGATTTGAATCGTGATAGAATTACTACATTTCGTTATTTCTAACTATTATAATAAGCCCCACACACCACCGGACAAGCTAGTTTCCCAGCATCCGGCGATTATTTAAGTGATAATTTGATTTAGTCTAAAAATTTATAATTTATTGAGTTTTTCTCCATCTAGATAGATCAAAACTCTTTATTCATTT
>NZ_JAOSIQ010000014.1 GCF_030586845.1 Candidatus Phytoplasma bonamiae
GATCTCCTTTTTTCTTTATAATATTATTTTATTATTTAAAATAAATATTTAAGTATTTTAATATCCTGATCAACTATTCACTTACATGAATAAATTTCTCAATCAACAAAATACCTTTTTCTGTTGATATATCTTTATTAATGAATAAATTCCCATTTATAATTTGGATTTTTTGATCCGGTTGTAAAAAAAATTCGGGATTATCGTTATCAATATGTTCAAAAAATAAAATTAGTTCTGAAAAAATTTTAACATCAGAATTGATAATTATTTTTGGATAAACAGTATACCATTCTTTCGAAATTATTGAATTTTTATCTTTATTATATCTTACATTTACTATGCAAATTAAATCACTAATAGAATAATTATTGTATATATTATTATCAAATAATTTAGTGAAATCCATAAAATCCACAACAAACCCTCTTTCTAAACTAAAAAATTTTAAATAGGCACAATGATAGGTAAAATTAAAGGATTACGCAAAGTAGCTTCATAAATACGCGGAGTAATAAAATTAATAATAGCTTTTATTAAATAACTTTCATTAACCGTTTCAGAAGATAATAACTTTTGAATCATATATTTAATATCATTAGATATTTTTTGAATAAAATCACCACTACCTTTCATATAAATGAATCCTCGAGATACAACCATAGGATGATTAATAATTTTTTTATTCTTCCAATCCATACTAACAATAATAGATAACAAACCTTCTTCGTTTAAAATTTTTCTTTCTTTAATTATAGAATTACTCAAATTTTCTAAACCAGAATCGTCAATATAAATATCATCATAAGGTATTTTTCCAATCAGCTCAGCTTTTTCAGCACTTAATCCTAACACATCACCATTATCTAAAATAAAAACATTATCAGAAGGCATACCGCATTCAATAGCTAACTTTTTATGAGCCATTAACATAACATATTCCCCATGAACCGGCACCAAAAAACGGGGTTTTATTAAATTTAACATTAATTTTAAATCATTTTGACTAGCATGTCCAGAAGCATGAGTATCTACTAAAAAACCATGCAAAATTACATTAACTTCCATTTTATACAACAAATCTAAAACTTTATTAACACTATCTTGATTTCCGGGGATCGGAGAAGATGAAAAAATCACTGTATCTTTATGATTTAATTTAATTTGTCGATGAGTGCCATTTGCCATACGACTTAAAGCGGCTAAGGGTTCTCCTTGAGAACCAGTACATAATAAAGTAATATCTTCATCATTAGCATTAATATTGTTGCTATTTGCTAAAAATTCTTTAGGAACCTTTAAATAACCATTTTTAGCTCCAACTTCAATTGCTTTTTCCATACTTCGTCCAAAAACAGCTACTTTTCTTTTGGTTAAAACACTAGCTTGAATAATTTGTCTAATTCGATAATAATTAGAAGCAAAAGTAACAATAACAATTCTACCTTTAATTTGATAAAACAAATTATTAATAGTATCTCCGATTTTATTTTCAGATTCTATAAAACCTTTTTGTTGAGCATTAGTAGAGTCTGATAACAAACATAAAACTCCTTTTTTACCTAAATCAGCTAATTTAGCATAATCTGCTAAAGGCCCTTCGGGAGTATGATCAATTTTAAAATCACCAGTATAAAAAATAACATTTTTATTATATTGAAAAACAATACCAAAATTATCAGGTATTGAATGATTTAAGCGTACAAAAGAAATTGTAACTTGTCCGAAAACTAATTCAGATTCTTCTTCGTATTTTTCCAAAATATGCATATATTTTTGTAATTTATGCTCTATTAATTTAAATTCAATTAAATCATAAGCAATACCAGTTACTAAAATCTTGGGTATTTTGACTTTACGCAATAAAAAAGGAATGCTACCGATATGATCTTCATGACCATGAGTAATTAAAAGACATTCAATTTTATGTTCATTTTTAATTAAATATTCATAACTAGGGATTATATAATTAATACCTAAAAAAGAATCTTCAGAAAAAGACATGCCCGAATCCATGATGAAAATTTTACCTTGAATTTCGACCACATACATATTTTTACCTACTTCACCTAATCCACCTAAAGCATAAAATAAAATGTCAAATTTAGGGTGTTGCGAAACATATGCTACCATTTTTGTAAATTATCCTTTGCTTTCAATTACAATATTTGAAGTAAAATTTAAATCTTTATCCATTGTTGAACGAGTCGCTGAGATTAAAACAGGAATAATAACAGGTTTTTTTTTAGTAGCTTTAAAAATAAATTTAGATAACTCTTCTCGTAAACTATTTTTAAAATCACTCCATTTAATTTGTTTATTAGTGTGTATAAACTGTGTACTTATTTTCAAAAATAATTCTTTTAATTGTTGTATTAAAGGTTCTATTTTCGTTTTATCTAAAAATCCTTTGCTAACTAACTTAATATTTTGAATATCTCCGATTACTTTACGCAAACGCAGATCTAAATTGCAGGCTATAATCAAAATACCATCATTAGCTAATAATTCCCTATCTTTGATAATAAAATTATTCCCATCTATAACTGGCGTACCGTCAATTAAAATTTCACCTAAATTTTTAAAAAAATTTTTTTTAATTAAAGGTTTATGAACGCCATCATAAAACCACATATCACCATTTTCTATTAAAAAAATTTTATTATCTGGAAAATTAAAATTTTGAGCTATTTTTTTAACATAATATTGATGTCTATATTCTCCTGAAATAGGTAAAAAAAATTTTGGTTTTAACAAATATAATAATAACTTTAAATATTCCTGATAATCATAAGATAAGTTTTGAAATAAATCTTTAATTAAAAATTCTACTTGAAAACCGTTTCTTGATAATATATCAATAGTTTTATTTTGAACTTTATCAATACCGGGTAAATCTACAGAAAATAATAAAATTTTATCAGCTATATGCAATCTCATTAAACGATCAGTTTTTTTGCACATTCGTTGCAAACGATAAAAAGACTCAAAACGTCGACCAAACACTAATACAACAACATTCTTATATTTTAAATAATCTTTAGAATTTTTTAAATTAATTAAAGTATTTTCGGGAATTTTTAAATATTTTTTTAATAAAGCAATATCAATAATTTTTTCACTTTTACGACCTAAAATAATAATTTTCAAATTAGCTTGTACAGCTAAATCAATAACCATTTGAATTTTCAATAAATCTGGAATTAAAAAAGTAACAATGATATTATTTTCTATACTACCAAAAAAACTACTCAAATGATGTTCTAAAATTTCTTCCCTTTTAGGTTTAACCAAACTCAAAGCTCCTTGAGAAACCAATAATAAAGCTAAAACTTTTTTACGAGCCAATTCTACTAAAGTAGTAAAATTAGTTTGAAAAAAATTATTTTTAGATTGTTGCATATGCATAGCACTCATATATATAATCATTCCGGAAAAAGTTTCAAAAGATAAACCTAAAGTTCCTGGTAAAAAATGAGATATACCAAAAACAAAAATTTTGATATTATCGATAGTAATTTTAATATCATCTTTTATAATATTAAAAGATAAACAAGATAAATCTATATTTGCTTGTTTTAAATTAAATTTAATTACTTCTATAGTAAAATCCGAAGCATAAATAGGAATTGACCATTCTTTTATTAAATAAGTTAGAGCTCCCGAATAAGTTTCTAAAGCTGAAGTAATAAAAATACCTTTAATTTGATTTTTAATAGATTCTAATTTGTGATATTCCGGCAAAATAGCATCAATACCATTAACTAATACACTAGGATATTTCAAACCAGCATCTAAAATAAAATAAGAAGAATTGATTTTTAAGAGGTAAAAATTTTTTCCATTCTCCCCTATACCTCCTAAAGCGAAAAAATTGATTTCTTGCATTTTTGTTAATAGAACTCCCTTAAAAAATTAATAATGTATAATACCATTGATTTCAATAATTTCCAAAGATTTATTACCGATTAGTTTTATTATTTTTTTTATCATTATTAATTAAAGTTTATAATATAAATATTATATTTGCGAAATAAAAATAAATAAGTTTAATATGATGTTAATTATTTTTGAAACCACTTGAATTTGGTTAATCACTATTTATTATAGCCTTAAAACAATTAATATCAATTTTTTCTATTTATTTAGAAAGTTATCAGATAAATAAAATATGAAATATCCAGCTAAAATTAATAATCAAAATTCAAATTATAATAAAAAAAGTAATTTAGGCAAACAATTAGAACAAGATATTAATTTAACCAATAAATTTTATCAAGAAAATCACATTGCTTTTATTAATAAAAATGAAATTCCCATACAAGTAGTTAAAGTAGAATATGCACAAAGAAACAAAACTAAAATTATAGAAGCTTATTATCGTTTAAAATCTTTACCAGATTATCAAGGCATTTATAAAGGTAAATATTTATCTTTCGATGCCAAAGAAACTAACAATTTAAATAAATTTCCTTTAAAAAATATTCCAAATCATCAAATAATTTGTTTACAAAGGATACATGAATTGAAGGGAATAGCGTTTTTAATTATTCACTTCAAACGTTATAACCAATATTTTTATCTACCTATATCTTTTTTAATTAATTTTATAAAAAAATATTCATCCCAAAGCATTGATTATCAAACTTTTATTAATGAATTATGGCAAATTCCTTATAATTATTGCCCTAGATTAGATTATTTACAAATTGTTAATAAATTTCTCTAAAATATTAAAGTAATTAAAATTTATTTATAAATTAAATTCAGTATTTTCGTTAATAATAGGTTTTAAAAATAATAAAATACATCCAATAATCACATTAGTTAAAAAAATCGTAATATTAATATAAATAAAAAAAATCCAATATATAGATAAAACAGAATGTAATTGATTTATGATCCAAGAATCCGATTCAAATATAAAAAACAAAGAATCATAAGAATAATAATAAAAACTATAAAGGCAACAAATATAAGAAATAATTTGAACCAAAGAAATGAATAATAAACTTGTTATAATATTTTTTTTCATTAAATATGGAGATTTTTTCCGATAAAATAAACCAGATAAAGAATAAGCCATATATGGTAAAATAAAAAAAAATATTACAAATAATAATTTCAAATATTTGGTTTGATTTAAACTAAACGCATTAATAATAGACCATTCTAACGCAGTATGGATTATAACATACACAAAATTAGCACATACACTAAATTTAAAACCAAATAAAAACCCTATTAAAACTATAGGTAATAACTCTAATTTTATTAAAGATTCATGGCAATCTTGAAAAAAAAATTTAGTAAATACAAATTCAATAAAGAAAGAAATTGTTAATAATAAAGCGCTAATAATTACTTTTTTTAATGAAAAAATCTTCATAATGAACCTTTAAAATATACCTTTCCTATATTATACATTTTTATTAATAAGGATAAACAAAAAAAATGATAATTAATAGTTATATGTGGCAAAGAACTTCTGATAAATATTTTTTTAATCCTTTTATAAAAAAATATTTATGATTATTTTATATTATCGATTAAGCCTTGTCTTAATAAGAACAAAAAATCTTCATTTGAAGCATTCAAAATATAATCATTAATATTAACTTTTTGCAAAACTTTTTTAATATCTTCTATTTGAAATAAAACATTTTCAAAAAAACTACAAAATTTTTCTAAATTTTCTAAAATATGAAAAAAATCACCACATAATTGCATGTTTTTAATATAACCATTTTCTAATTCTAAAAAAACTTTTATTTCACCCCATTCAAAACGATGTTGCAAATGTTTCGAATACATAGGATGATTAAATAACCATTTAAAAGAATTATATTTCAGAGCTAATTTATTAACAATAACTAAATCTTGTTTAGTTAAATTTAATTCTTGTTTTTTTAAAAATTTTTCTAAATAATTAACTAATATTTCTTTTGTCATATCAGGCAAATAATCTTTTAAATTCAGTACTCGTGAACGAACGCTATCAATACCTTTGGAAATTAATTTTTGATTATTTGGAGTAATACAGCGTATCATTGTATCTATATCACATTGATAAAGCAAAGTTCCATGCATAACAATACCATTTTTATTTCTCCAAAAAGCATTACCAGAAACCTTTTTACCTTTGAATAAAATATCATTACGACCACCAAAATATAAAGGTATTCCTAAATTATGAAATGCTTGAATAATAAGTTTTAAATATTTTTTAAAATTAAAATCTAAAGATTTATTTCTAAAAATAAAACTAAAAATTGGCGTATTAAAATCATTATAAACACAACCACCACCACTCGGTCTACGAAAAATTTCAATTTTATTTTTTTTGATAAAGTCTAAATTAATTTCATTTTCAATAATCTGATTACGACCAATCACTACTCCTTGCATAGTCCAGAAAAAAAAATAAATTTCATCATCATATTTTAAAAAATTATTCAAAATATACTCTTCCAAAGCATAGTAAAAATAAGGTTTATAAACAGATAATAGTGGATATTTAACTAAAATCATAATAAATTCCAAATTCTTTCTCTTGTTAATCTAAAATTAAATAAAAAATAATATCTTTTATTCATCATTATATCTAAAACCAATATAAAATTATTAAATATAATAATAAATAAACAAAATTACCATCATTACACAAAATATATAATGATGGTATATTATTTTATCGATTAAATCTTTAATAAAACAAACAAAAGAATCTCAAACCTAAAATCTAAGATATTTTATTTTTAAAATTTTAGGAATTCAATTTATTCTTTTTGCTCTTTTTAAATGGATTTTAATCTTTTTTAAATAATGCTAATAAGATTTAAAATTACAAACTAATTATCCGAAGAAGTTGCGATACTAACACTTCATAGATCTTTTGTCTATATGGTCTCCATGAATAAACAATAAATTACTTTCTGCTTTCGCCCTATAAGAGTGGTTAACTCTCTTCTTGGTAAGACGATTAGCTAGCTTATTCCAAAACTAGATTTACTCTTACGACTACTAAACAGATTCTTTATCCTTAACTATCAGGGCTTTGATTTCCTGATTGGTAAATTGAATTACTTAGTCTTAGGATTCTCCAAGTTACGCTAAATTTCTATCTTAATTCTTTAGGGGGAATTGACCATTCTAATAAATGGTAAGATTCCAGGTTGGTTAGGTGATAAACTACCCAATACCGAAGTTATGTATTGGTAGACTCTGAACTGTTTAGGTATAAAGCAACTTAAAAACAGGTTTCGCGATTACATCCATTTTCCTTCTTAGGCCATTGCAGGCTTCTCCATGGAATTATTTGGTGGCGGCGTCTTCTTGACTAATTTGCTTTCGTCGCAACCCGCTTTTATGGTCTGCTATAATCTATCATTCTTTCGTCTGATAAACCGACCATATCCTTTCAGGGTTTATCGGCCCTGGCTATTGGTTAGATAGAATGAAATTTAGGCTTCTTTGGCGCTCGAGAATGTTAATATAATATTAATTTAGCAATTATTAATTAAATAATAAAATTATAACTATCTTTTATAATCTCCAAATATATTTAATAATTTTTTGAATAATTTTTTTCAACTTAGGAATAATTTTACTTATTTGAGCAATTCAAAAATGAAACCAAGATGAATTATTTTTAGATTTTTGATTTAATTTATCCAATTCTTCTAATTGTTGAAAAAGTTTTTTTTGAGTACTTGATAAATTTTGCGGTGTATAAATTTTAATAATAACATAATGATCGCCTATACTAGAAGGAGAATTAACATAAGGGACACCTTTATTTTTCAATCTAAATTTAGTATCGGTTTGTGTACCAGCAGGAACTTTTAATTTAACATCACCATGAACAGTATCAACATTAATAATTGTACCTAAAGCTGCTTGATAAAAATTAATTAATACCGAAGACAAAATATCATTACCTTTACGTTGAAAAATATTATGAGGTTGAACCTCAATATCCACATATAAATCGCCATTAGGAGTTCCTAAAGGCCCTTGATGTCCTTGGTTTGGAGATTTTAATGTCATACCGCTTTCGACCCCAGCAGGTATATTTAAGGTTACTTTATGTTTGCTTTTTACTAAACCCACACCTTTACAAAAGACACATTTATTTAAAATAATTTTTTTTCGACCACCACACTCAGGACAAACTTGTTTCGAAACACTTACAAACCAACCTTGTTGAGTATAAGAAATATAACCAGCCCCTTTGCAAACATGACACACTCTAATATCATTTTTAGTTTTAGCTCCTGTGCCATTGCATCTTTCACAATTTTCTTTAATGTAAAATTCAATTAATTTTTGAGTACCTAAAACGGCTTCCATAAAACTAATAGTTAATTTTATATTATGATCTTCACCTTTGGAAGTTTGACGGTTACTTTTTCTACGACCAAAAAAACTTGAAAAAATATCTTCAAATTCATCAAAATTAGCACTTTGAAAACCTTGGAAATCGCTATTAAAACCTTGATTATTAAAACTATGACCCATTTGATCATATTGAGCTCGTTTATTGCTATCACTCAATACTTCAAAAGCTTCTTGTATTTCTTTAAATTTAGATTCAGCATTATCTTCTTTACAACGATCAGGATGATATTTTTTAGCAAGACTTCGATAAGCTCGTTTGATATCATCCAAATTAGCATCGCGTGATAATCCTAAAACTTCGTAATAGTCTTTTTTTTGTTTCAAAATAAAACTCCTCGATGTAATCCAATAAATAAAAATTAATAAATAAACCAAAAAAAGTTATTAAGATCTTTTTTTGGCTTTTTATTAAATTTGTTATTAATTGTGGATATTATTATTTTTTATCTTCAAACTCAGCATCTACTACTTTATCTTCTGTCTTAGCAGTGTTTTCAGTAGTATTTTGATTTTGATTTTCTTTATTGGTTTGTTGTTGTGCTTTTTGATAAGCTTTTACAGCGAGTTGTTGAGAAGCTTTTTCTAAAATACTTAATTTTTCTTTAATAGAATCATAATCATCGCCTTTTAGAACTTGTTCTAAATCTTGAATTTTAGTTTCAATATCATTTTTTTCTTGCTCTTCAATTGAATCTTTTAAAGATTCTAAAGTTTGACGTGTTTGAAAAATAAAATTATCAGCATTATTACGCAATACAATGCGTTCTTTTTGAAGTTTATCTGTTTCTGCATTTTTTTCAGCATCTTTTATCATTTTTTGAATTTCTTCTTCACTTAAGCCACTACCACCTGAAACAGTAATACTATGTTTGCGATTAGTACCTAAATCTTTAGCAGAGACCGAAACAATACCATTTACATCAATATCAAAAGTAACTTCGATTTGAGGAATGCCTTTAGGAGCAGGAGGAATACCTGTTAATTGAAAACTACCTAATAATTGATTGTCTTTTGCTAATGCTCTTTCTCCTTGCAACACATTAATATCGACAGAAGATTGATTAGCTACCGCAGTAGAAAAAATTTGAGATTTTGATGTCGGTATAGTAGTATTACGTTCAATTAATTTAGTAAATATGCCACCTAAAGTTTCAATTCCTAAAGATAAAGGAGTTACATCTAATAAAACAATATCTTGAACGTCGCCTCTTAAAATTCCTCCCTGAATAGCCGCTCCTAAAGCGACAGCTTCATCAGGATTAACACTTTTATTCAATTGTTTATTACCTAATTCTCTAGTAACTAATTCTTGAATAGCAGGAATTCTTGTAGAACCGCCCACCAAAATAACTTGATCAATTTGTGATACTTGTAATTTAGCATCCTTTAAAACTTGTCTTAAAGGAGTAACACAACGATCTACTAAATTTTTAGTTATTTCATTGAATTTAGTTCTAGTTAGATTGTATTCTAAATGCAAAGGTGTTTGGTTAGCAGACATAGTGATAAAAGGAAGGGATATAACCGTAGATACAACATTACTTAATTCTTTTTTAGCCATTTCAGCAGCTTCTCTTAAACGTTGCAAAACAGTTAAATCTTTATTTCGTTTCAAATCAATTCCGTTTTCTTCACGGAAAATTTTAATTAAAAACTCTACAATAGCATCATCAAAATTATCACCACCTAATACATTATCACCTGCAGTAGCTAAAACTTGAAAATTACCTTCTGCAATATTTAAAATAGAAACATCAAAAGTGCCTCCACCTAAGTCGAATACTAAAATATTTTGTTCTTTTTGAGTATTCTTATCTAATCCATAAGATAAAGCTGCTGCTGTAGGCTCATTGATAATTCTTTTCACTTCTAAACCAGCAATTTTTCCAGCATCTTTAGTAGCTTGTCTTTGAGCATCATTAAAATAAGCAGGAACAGTAATAACAGCTTCTTTTACTTGTGTTCCTAAATAATCTTCAGCTTGTTTTTTTAAATTTTGCAAAATAATAGCACTAATCTCTTGAGGAGTATATTTTTTGCCATTATATTCTTTATAATAATCTTTTTTACCCATTTCTCTTTTAATCGAAAGAATAGTATTAGGGTTAGTTACCATTTGGCGTTTTGCTGCTTTACCAACAATAATTTCGTCTCCCTTAAAAGCCACAACAGAAGGTGTAGTTCTATCACCTTCAGAATTAGTAATTACTTTTGGTTGGCCATTTTCCATACAAGCGACACAAGAATTTGTAGTACCTAAATCTATTCCAATAATTGGACTTAAATTTGTATTTTTTTTAGTCATTTTTTTTATCACTCCATTCATTTACTTTTACCATAGCTGGTCTTATAACTAAATCTTTATATAAAAAACCTTTTTGTAACACTGAAATATTAATACCATTAGGTTGTTTTGGATCTGATATTTTTTCTAAAGCATAATGGAAATTCGGATCAAAATTAACACCTAAAGCTTTAATCTCTTTAACACCCTCCTTTTGTAAAATCTCTTTAATTTGTTTATGAATCATTTTGAAACCTAATAAAAAAGATTTAACAGATTCATTTACATTAGGCATTTCTAAAACTTTTTCAAATTGCTCTAAAGGCACCAAAATATTTTTAATAAAATCTGTTAGAGCATATTTGATTTCTCTATTTGTTTGAATAGCAATACGCTTTTTAAAATTATCAAAATCAGCTAGATATTTTAAATTATCATTAGTTCTTTGTTGATTTGCTTCTTGCAAATCTTTCTTAAGATTAAAATTTTCTATTTTTAAAGAATTTACTTTTTGTTGTAATGTTTGTAAATTTTTTTCTTCGTTTGATGTAGATTTTTTAGAATCCTCGTTATTTTCTTTATCACTATAACTACAATTGGAATCATAAGTTTCTTTATTGGTTGCATGAATATCCGAAGATATATGCTGATCAGAAGATACACCGTCAGAAGGAATTTTATTTAATTGAACATTTTCTTCTTTTTGACAAGAACAATTATTGTCATCTATATTTTTATTTTTGTTTTTATAATTATTAGAATTTTTTTTGGAATGTTCTTCGAAATGCATAAATTTTTAAATTAAACTCCTTATTCACCAAATTTAATTTTTACTGCCGAATAATAATTTATTAATGGTTAATTATTTACAAATTTCTTCACAATTATCAGGAATTAAATTTTTTTTACTGTAAAAAGTTTGAGAAAAATTTACAGACAAATATTCTAAAAGCGGAATTACTTCTGGATAAGCCATAGTCATCGGACCTAAAACCGCAATAAACATTTTTTGATCAGGAAATTTTTTAATTTCACAAGGAATAGATATAATAGCGAATTTATGACAAGATACCCAACGTATTCGATTATTAAATTTAAAAATACATTTATGAGCATCAAATAACATTTCATTTAATTTATTAGTATCTAAAATATGTAAAATTTCTTTCATGGTATTACTATCAGCCCAACTAAAATTATTGATTAAATTATCAATACCATAAATATGAGAATTGTTTGTATTAAAGCTATAAAAAATTTCTATTAATATATTAATGAATTTCTCGAATAAATCTGCATTACAAAAATTATTTTCAATATTTCTGTCTTGTAAAATTTTAATAGCTTCAAACAAATACTTATCGAATAATATATTATTTATAACATAAACAATATTCTGCAAATTTTTAAAATTAAAACTGTTACAAGATTCTAAAAAAATACTTTGATAACGTACTTGACCATGATTAGTTATTATTAAAACAATAGCTTGTTCCGGAGTTAAAAAAAACACATCAATTTTAGCTACTTTATGATTAGTTAAAGCATTAGGAAAAGCTAAAATGACAAGATAACGAGTCATATTTCCTAATAAAGTTAACGCTTCTTTAATGATAGTCTCCATATTAACATTTTTATTTTTAAAAATATTTTCAAATAAAGAAATTTGTTGTAAAACATCATGATTACGTGTAATTAAATGATTAAAATAAAACACATATCCTTTTAAAGAAGGAATTCTTCCGCTAGATATATGAGTTTTACATAAATAACCTTTTTTTTCTAACTGAGCCATATCATAACGTATCGTAGCACTAGAATAATTTAAATAAGATAAATTCGATAAAAATTTAGAACTAATAGGTTGTTGATGTTCAGAATGATGCTCAATAATTGCTTTTAAAATCAATCTTTCTCTATTCGAAATCAATTTTTAAAATCCTTGAAAAAATATAATTTTTAATCATCATAATAGCTTATCTTCTATTCTTTACTAAAAAATACCTCTAATCTTTATATAGGGTTTATATTAATAATAATTTACTAAAATTTATTCTCATATAATTATTAATATAATTTTTATTTTTTTAGATTATTAAACTAATTAGTTAGTTTTCTTAGAATCATATTCTCAAAAAAACGAAAAAATAAATTTAGCACTCACCAATCATGATTGCTGAGATTATTTTATCTAATTAAATATCCTCTTGTCAAGAATTTACCGATTAAAATAATTTATTTTGGTAGAAAATCAAATAATTCAGCACTCAAGTATCATGACTGCTAAATTAATTTTATTACTTTTTAAAAATTATGTCAAGCGTATAAACAAATATTTATTAATATTTTTGTTATATAATAAAATATGTATCTATAAAATCGCGTAAAATAATATTTAAAAATTGACTCATCAATTTGTAGTTAAATAAACAATTTAAGTATTTAAGTGATAATTGAAGAAAAGGTTTAATGAAAATAGCAAAAATAAATATCATGAATATTTTCCGTATAACTAAAAAAAATTATTTATTAATATCAGTTTATTCATTAATATTAATAGTGTTTGCACTTTATTATTATAATTTCAAACAAAAATTAATTTCGAACAATAAAATATCAGTTAAATATGCAGATTCTAATAACAATATAATTAATAAAGAAAATAAAAAAAAATACCAAATTATCGAAGATATACAAAATAACTTAAAAAATATCTTTGATAAACAAAAACCTATTAATCACAATAATTTTAAAAAAATGCAAAAATTGAAAAAATATGATTTTCATAAAGGCGAAATAGTTTATGGATTTACATTAGATATTGATGATAATATCAAACCTTTTCAAGAAGGTATTATAAGTGAAGAATATAATCAAAATCGATCAAATGATTTATCTATTT
>NZ_JAOSIQ010000015.1 GCF_030586845.1 Candidatus Phytoplasma bonamiae
TAGCCCAAGGAGAAAGCGACTTCTTAGTAGTCGGAGGAGTAAAACTGGATCTGGAATGATCCAGTTAATCGTCCTCCCTAGAACAAGGTTAACGACCTTGATAGGGTGAAAGAAGTTAGTAATTTATTGTTTATTCAATAGGATCAAGTACTAAAGTTTTTGTCAAACTTGAAGATCATTTAAAATCGTTCAATATGCAACAATAACCGAAATGTAAGATAAATAATTTATCGTGTTGTGCTATTTATCTAAAAAGGTTATCCCATATAATCAGAATAAACAACTAATAAGTGGTGACATAACGTTAGTCCTCGGAAGAGGGTAAATTATGGCAAGCCGGATGCTGGGAAACTTGCTTGTCCGGTTTAGAGGGGGGCTGTTGGTAATAGATAACTGGTTGATAAATCCAGTTATTGAAACGCAAATAATCTATCTCTATTAAACAAATTTAAATTTTAAAAATATTTAAATTTTTATTTAGGAGTTTTTATGGATTCATTCGAAGAATCAAATTTTAATTTGCACAAAATTAAAAATTATATTAAGAATCATCCCGAAACAAAAAATTTACATATTAAAGATGAAGATCTTATTATTGTTTTTAATTGGGCGCCAAAGAGGCCTAAATATCGAGTGAACTAACCCATCACCAGTGCGATAAACACTGACAGGCTAAGAACGGTTCTTGAAAGGAAACTACCAAGAATTACAGCAGTTCTTAAAAGCGGGTTGCGACGAAGTAGTTAGTCAAAAAGACACCGCCACCAAATGGTTCTAAGGGTAAACCTGAAATGGTCTAAGAAGATAAGTAGATGTAATAACAAAACCTGTTTTGTAAACTACTGAAATCGAACAGTCCAGAGGCTATCAACATAATAATTAAGTGTTAGATAGTTTATCACTTAACCAACCTGGAATCTCACCATGAATAAAATGGTTACTTCCCCTAAGGAATCAAGGTTGATATTTAGCGTAACTTGGAGAATCCTAAAGGCGAGTTATTAAATTAACGAATAATGAGATTAAAGTCATTATAGCCCAAGGAGAAAGCGACTTCTTAGTAGTCGGAGGAGTAAAACTGGATCTGGAATGATCCAGTTAATCGTCCTCCCTAGAACAAGGTTAACGACCTTGATAGGGCGAAAGAAGTTAGTAATTTATTGTTTATTCCGTGATGAAATCAAGCAGCTAAGTTTTTATCAAGCTTGAATCATTTAAAATCGTTCAGTATTTAAAAATAATTTAAACGCGAAATAAATAACCCGATAAATATTTACCAAGATTACAACCAATAAGACTTGCGGAATAGAATGTATTGACGTATAGAAACCTAAGACGGTATAAAAAATTCAAAAAATTTAACAATACCACCGCGAATACGTTAACAACCGTTATAAACCCTAACCAGTTAAACAAGTTTTGATTTCCAAAGATTTGGTTAAAACTTAATCACCAGATATTATCACTGTTAAAGATCGTTTAATTCAAAAAAAACATGGACAACTATTATCCTCTTATTTTGAAAATGTTTTTCCGGAATAGCGCTTTAGGTTTAGAACCAAAAAATTTTGTCATGATGTTATTAAACGCTTTAAGTAATGATTAAAAAGAATTAATGATATCTTCAAAATTAATATCAAAAACCTAATCACCCAATAATTGTAATAAGATTTGAAATAACTATTAATAAAGACAAATCTAAAATTATATCAAATTATATCCTCCGGTTCCTAGAGGAACGAGGTTAACAAAAATATCATCAAGGACTCAATTAAAGAGGAATTTTAAATTCAGATTCCTAAGAAGGATAAAGCTAAACAATATAGGAAAGAATATAAATTGATTCAAAAGATAATACGATTAAAATGAATGATCAAACATTGGTTAAGAAGATAATAATCAGAAATAATTCAAATCCTCCATAACACCATCATTAAAGGAAAAAATTATTAATTACCTTTGGTTTATCTAAAAATCCGGGGTTATTTAACTTTTAAACCAAAATACACTAACCTTCGGATTAATGGCGGAGAGATTTGAAATATATTTAACTGTTAGTATCTTTCTCTATTGGACATTGTATGCGAAGCGAATTGGCGAATTTTGAAGAGCAAGCAAACCGCGGTGTTATTTAAAAGTTATTATCTTCAGATAATTTACTAACAAATTCATGACATCAGAAAATTTAAGAAAAATAGAACGGTTAAATCGACAACTAACTAATGGCGACATGAAATTAGTCCTTGTGAGAGGGTAAATTATGGCAAGCCGGATGCTGGGAAACTTGCTTGTCCGGTTTAGATGGGGGCTATTTGTAATAGCTATCAGAAAACACATTCTGAAAGCGAAACGCAAATAATCTATCCATATATTTAAATAAAAAAGATCAACCAAATCCTTTCGGATATAAATTGGTTTTAAAAGAAAAACCTTATCTTCATGTAGTGTGGCAAGAAACTGTTAAAACTAAACAAATAGATTGGCAAAATAATTTTCAACAAAAAAATATTTTATTTAATCAAGAAATAAATTTAACTGGTATAGATATTAAAAATATAAAATCCATTTCTAAAATACAAAAAAGCATTTTGCAGTATATAAAAGAGATTATAGAACAATATAATTCTTCTAATAATATCACAAAACAAAAGAAAAATAAGGGTTTATATATTTATGGCCCTTTTAATTCTGGAAAAACTTTTATGTTAAAAATATTAGCTAAAATGTTATTAACACATCATATTCCTTTTTTATTTATTGTGATGTCAGATTTAGTTCGACAATTTAAGTTTTTGTGGACTTATGATATTATAGAAGATAAAATAAACCATTTAAAAAAAATTCCTTTTTTAATTTTAGATGATTTTGGTTTAGAAAATATGAATGCTTATTTTCGAGATGATATTTTTATACCTTTATTAAATTATCGTGGGCGCCAAAGAGGCCTAAATATCGTGTGATTTTACCAATCACCAGTGCGATAAACACTGACAGGCTAAGAACGGTTCTTGAAAGGAAACTATCAAGAATTACAGCAGTTCTTAAAAGCGGGTTGCGACGAAGTAGTTAGTCAAGAAGACACCGCCACCAAATGGTTCTAAGGGTAAACCTGAAATGGTCTAAGAAGATAAGTAGATGTAATATTAAAACCTGTCTCGCAAACTACTGAAACCGAGCTGTCCAGATTCTGCCAACATATAACGATAGTGTTAGGCAGTTTATCACTTAACCAACCTGGAATCTCACCATGAATAAAATGGTTACTTCCCCTAAGGAATCAAGGTTGATATTTAGCGTAACTTGGAGAATCCTAAAGGCAAGTTATTAAATTAACGAATAACGAGATTAAAGTCATTATAGCCCAAGGAGAAAGCGACTTCTTAGTAGTCGGAGGAGTAAAACTGGATCTGGAATGATCCAGTTAATCGTCCTCCCTAGAAAAAGGTTAACGACCTTGATAGGGCGAAAGAAGTTAGTAATTTATGGTTTATCAATAAATTATGGCAAGCCGGATGCTTGGAAACTTGCTTGTCCGGTTTAGAGGGGGGCTGTTTGTAATAAATAACTGGTTCATAAATTCAGTTATTGAAACGCAAATAATCTATCCCTATTATGAATATAAATTACCTATTTTTTTTAGCAGTGTTTTAAATCAAAATGATTTGAAAGAAACTTTACAATTAAATTTAGATTTAATTAATACTACTAAAGCCGCAAAAATTATTAATTTAATTCAAAAATCTACTTTATTATATGATTTGTCTAATAATATTGTTAAAAATAAATTGTTGTCATCATAACGATAATATTTTTGTTAATTATTAAATTAATTAAAATAATAATTTTTTTACATTAATATATTGATTTAAGAAAATTAGGGAGAGTGGAGAGTAATAAATTATAATATGATTCGTTTAAGAAATGTTAATTTGAGCTTTTACGAAGATGAAAATATTTTAGAAGATATTTCTTTTAATTTACCTAGTCATGGATTTGTTTTTTTGTCAGGACAATCAGGTTCAGGAAAAACTAGTTTATGTAATATTTTATCAGGATTAGAAAAAATAAGTTCTGGTAATATTTTAATAAATGATAAAGATTTATCTATTTTTTCTGAAAACGAAATGGCTAATTATAGAAATGGTATGATTTCTTATATAACGCAAGATTCCTATTTTATTAATGAATTAAATATTTTGGATAATCTTCTTTTATCTGTGAAATTACAAAAAAGTGTTATTGATCAATCAATTCATAAACAAATTAAAAATTTATTTAAATATTTTAATTTACCTATTAGTTTTTTGAAAAAAAAACCTTTTGAATTATCTGGAGGCCAATTGCAAAGAGCTAATATAATCAGAAGTTTAATTAAAAATGCGGATATAATAATAGCTGATGAACCTACAGGTAATTTAGATTCAGTTTCTAGTAATTTAGTTTTTCAAAAATTAAAAGAGATTTCTGAAAAGAAATTGGTTATCGTAGTAACTCATGATATTTTATTAGCAACCAAAAATTCCGATGTTATTATTAAAATAAAAGAAGGTATTATTACAGATTATTTAGTACGTAAACCAAAAGGAAATTTGACTAATGAAAATTTTCAATTAAATGCGAATGATTTAGACTTATTAACTTATGTTGGTAATTTTGAAAAACAACAATTTGTTTCTAAAATTAATGAAGCTTCTGAATTATTTTCAGATGATAATCTTTTACGGTTTAAAACTATTTCATCTAATTTATCTTTTAAAGAAGTGAATTATATTTGTAAAGTCTTTTATAAAACCTATTGGAAACGAAATTTATTTAGTCTTTTTAATAATTGGATTATGACTTTTTTAATATTTTCATTGTTTCTATATTTGAATTCTTTCTTGGGAAAAATATTTTGGTATAAATTATCTTTTTTTAAAAATATATATTTAGAATTTAATCAAAATGTTATATTGCCTTTGAATCAAGAATTTTACCTTGTATCGTTAATAGGATTTTTACAAATATTTTTATTTTGGTTGTTTTATTGGTTTAGAAGTAATTCTTTTCTTAACCGTCAATTAACGGTTTTTTCTCGTACTGCGGGTATTACTCGTATTTTAGGTGCTAATAGTCAAACCGTTAATAAGATATTATGTTATTTTATCGCTTGGTTTGTATTGGTGTTTACTTGTATGCATCAAATGTTTATGTGCTTGTTACAATACGGAATATTCAATCGAATCAAAAATAATCATTTTAATTTATTTTCTATATTCTTAAATAAAAAAGAAATTTCGGGTTTTGATAATATGAATTTGTTTGAACAAAAAATGTCATTATTTCAATTAAGTCAAAAATATTATCCTAGTATAGAAATTCAAAATTATTTTGCTTTGTTGTCTGAAAATGGTTTTTTTTCAATTTCGCCTAATTATCGAACTATAGTTAGTTGTGTAGGTTTTTTTGTTATTTGTTTTTTATTTGTTTATAGTATATATCTGTTAAAACATTCTAAAAGATTAAATAAAAATAAACCTTTAATGATATTAAAAAAAGAAAATTCTGCTTAAATTTAAATAAAAAATTTTTTAAAATATTTTATTTTTATTTATGAATGATATTCATTATTAAGTAATAATAATTCAATTTCTAATTCAATTTCTTAGGGGGGATTGAATTATTAAATTTGTTTTATTTATTTTTTATATTCATGTTTTTTTATAATTTAACTAATATTAAAATGATAAATATTTTTTATTAAAGGATTTTCGATTTCATATGAAAATTAAAGTGATAAGTACTTCTACTAGTTGTTTAGATTTTTTTCATCAAAAACATAATATTGGTTTAATCAGATTACAAATTTTTTTAAATAATAAAGAATATCGAGATTGTGAAAATTTGACTATAGATCAATTTTATGATTTTATAAATAAAAATCCTCGTTCAATTGCTACTACTTCTCAACCTCCTATAGGAGAAATAGTTGAATATTTTCGCCAAATAGCTCGTTTAGGTTATCAAAAAATTTTTGTTACTACTTTATCTAGTGCTTTAAGTGGTAGTTATAATAGTATTTTATCTGCTAGCAAAATAGTTGCTTCCGAAATAGAAGTTATAGTTTTTGATACTCAAAGTATCGGTTTTTGCGAAGCATATTGCGCTTTACAAGCGGAACGTATGTTTTCCGAAGGATTTAATATTTTAGAAGTTATAGCATATTTAGAAAAATTACGCCAAAATAATAAAATTTTTTTTATAGTAGATTCTTTAAATCATTTAATTAAAAGTGGTCGTTTAAGTATGGCTAAAGGTTTTTTAGGTAGAATGTTTCACATCAAACCTATTTTAAAATTAGAAGCTCCTGGTGTTATTACAATGATTAAAAAAGTTTTTACTATGGAAAAAGCTTTTGATTGTATTCTTAAAGAAATTCATAATTACACGAAAAATCAAAAATTTTTATTACATGTTTTAACTTCAGGAAATCATATTATGAAAAATAAATTAATAGGAATTTTAAAAAAAAATCTAAATATTAGTAATATTTTAGAAGTTATTATTACTCCAGTGATAGGAGTTCATACAGGAAATAACGCTCTTGGTGTAGGATTGATTATTCCTCCCGCTTAACTAATCAGTGTAAATTAATCATAGGTGTAAATGGTATATGTTAAATTATAACTTATATATGGATAAAGCTAAAAATATTTTAAAAATATTAAAACAATATAACAAAGCAGAAGCTTTTATAGTTGGAGGGGCTGTTAGAGATTTTTTATTAAAAAAACCCTTTACAGACGTGGATATTACTACTAATCTTTTACCTGAAACTATTTGTGAAATTTTTAATGTTCCGATAAGAAGAATTCGTTATGGTTCTGTTAAAATTTTTTTTGAAAATAATTATTTTGAAATAACAACTTACCGAAAAGAAGGGAAATATTTAGATTTTAGACATCCTTCTTCTGTTATTTTTATCCGAGATGTTCAAGAAGATGTTAAAAGGCGTGATTTTACTATAAATGCCATTCTATTAGATGAAAATGATAAAATATTTGATTATGTTGATGGATTAACAGATTTACATAATAAAATTATTCGTATTATAGGCAATCCTTATCAAAAATTAACTGAAGATCCTTTAAGAATGTTGAGAATTTTTTATTTTAAATCAAAATTAAATTTTTCTGTAGAAGAAAAAACAGAAAAAGCTTTAAAGGAAAATATTGCTTTAATAAATAAACTAAAAATATCTTTTATATTTAGAGAATTTAAGAAACTTTTAAAACAAACTTATGTTAATTTAGCTTTTAATTATTTATTATATACAAAAGCGGGCGCCCAAGATGCCTAAATATCGAGTGAACTAACCCATCACCAGTGCGATAAACACTGACAGGCTAAGAACGGTTCTTGAAAGGAAACCATCAAGAATTACAGCAGTTCTTAAAAGCGGGTTGCGATGAAGTAGTTAGTCAAGAAGACACCGCCACCGAATGGTTCTACGGGTAAGCCTGAAATGGCCTAAGAAGATAAGCAGATGTAATAACAAAACCTGTCTCGCAAACTACTATAAGCGAGCAGTTCAGAGGCTATCAATATTATAGCTTTTGTATTGGATAGTTTATCAATTAATAAATCTGAAATCTCACCATGAATAAAATGGTTACTTCCCCTAAGGAATCAAGGTTGATATTTAGCGTAACTGGGAGAATCCTAAAGGCGAGTTATTAAAATAACGAATAATATTAAAGTCATTATAGCCCAAGGAGAAAGCGACTTCTTAGTAGTCGGAGGAGTAAAACTGGATCTGGAATGATCCAGTTAATCGTCCTCCCTAGAACAAGGTTAACGACCTTGATAGGGCGAAAGAAGTTAGTAATTTATGGTTTATTCAATGGGATCAAGTATCTAAGTTTTTTTCAAGCTTATAAAGATCATTTAAAATCGTTCAGTATTAAATATTCAGTATTAAATAAGAACTTAAACGCGGAATGAATAACTTATCGTGCTATTTATCTAAAAAGGTTATCCTAGTATAATCAGAATAAACAACTAATGAGTGGCGACACGAAGTTAGTCCTTGAAAGAAGGTAAATTATGGCAAGCCGGATGCTGGGAAACTTGCTTGTCCGGTTTAGATGGAGGCTGTTTGTAATAGTTATCAGAAAGACAAATTCTGAGATTGAAACGCAAATGATCTATCCATATTATTTATTATTTAAAAAGTTTAATTTCCGGAATATTGTTTTTTATTAAATATAAATTAGAAATTATTGATCCAGATTTTTTTTTCGTAATTGCTGTTTATTTAAATAATCAAGTAATTTATGATTTTGCTTTTTCTTATCATCAAAGGATTAAAATTATTAAATTAGTAACAATATTAAAACAAAAATACCCCTTATTAACTAATTTAAATAAATTTGAATTGGAAAATTTACAAAAAAAATTTTTAAAAACAGGTTTGTTTTAAATTATTTATATTTATTTATTTTTCAAAGAAAAGTATTTTAAATTTTTATTACATTAAAATAATTAAGAAAATCAAAAATGAGTTTAAAAGTATGATTTATAAAAACCAATTACAAATTTTAAAGAATGCTGAGATAGGCAAAAAATATCAAATTTTAGGAAAAATTCATAATATTAATAAAGGAGATAACTTTTATAATGTAGATGTGGGCGCCAAAGAAGCCTAAATTTCGTGCTATTTAACCAATAGCCAGGGCAGATAAATCCTGAAAGGATATGGTCGGTTTAACAAACGAAAGAATGTTAGATTAGAGCAGACCATAAAAGCGGGTTGCGACGAAAGCAAATTAGTCAAGAAGACTCCGCCACCGAATAATTCGATGGAGAAGCCTGAGATGGCCTAAGAAGGAAAATTGAGGTAATCGTTAAACCTGTTCCGGAAGTTGCTTAAACGGACAGTCCAGAGCCAACTAATATAAAACATCTGTATTGAGTTGTTTATCAAATAAAGAAACCTGGAATCAGCCTCCTAAAGAGGATACTTCCCCTAAAGAATTAAGGTAGAGATTTAGTGTAACTCGGAGAATCCTAAAACTAAGTAATTAAATTTACTAATCCGGAAATAAAAGCCCGGGTGGTCAAGGATAAAGAATCTTCTTAGTAGTCGTAAGGGTAAACCTAGATTTGGAATAATTTAGTTAATCATCTTACCAAGAAGAGAGTTAATAACTCTCATAGGGCGAAAGAAGAAAGTAATTTACTATTTATTCAATGGTATCGGGAAGGGAGTTGATAAATTATGTCAACAACTGTTTCACCAGAAACTAAACTTTTACGAACATTGAATAAGATTCAATATTGTTCATCAAATGGTTACTCTCTAAAAAGAGAACTGCAACAAGGAATGAATAACTTTTATAACACGTTAACAGCATTCAATAGAATCGCCGCTAACAATGGGGCGGGCACACCCGGAATTGACAATAAAACCATTGATGGGATCAATCTTAAAAAACTAGAAAGATACCACCAGGAATACGTCAATAATGGATACAACCCGAAACCGGTTAAAAGAATCCTCATTCCTAAGGATAATAAAAAACCAGACCCTTGGGTTACCGACCATCAAGGATAGATTGATGCAAAAATGCTTGGAACAACTCCTGACTCCTTATTTTGAAAATATCTTCTCAGAATGGAGCTTTGGATTTAGAACCAAAAAATCTTGCCATGATGCTATCAAACGTGTCAAACAAAGATTTAAAGGAATTGACTACATCATCAAAATTGACTTAGAAGGTTACTTTGATACCATTAATCATGAGATTCTGATGAGAACCTTAAATCAGTTCATCAAAAAGAATAAAACGCTCGCAACCATTAACAAATGGCTGAAAGCCGGTTTCATGAAGGATGACATCAAGTACGAATCTTTATCGGGATCTCCTCAGGGAGGAATTATTTCTCCTCTATTGGCGAATGTATATTTACACCATATCGACCTGAAAACGGAGAGACTGATTAAAGAAGGGAAACCAATGAAGAAGAGTAACCCAGAATATAAGAAGGCTTGGTACAAAAACCAACATCATAAACTGGAGATTGACAGAGACATCAACCTAAATCCAAAACCAAGAGTTGAATATATCCGTTACGCAGACAACTTTATCATCGGCATCAAAGGTGAATATAACCAAGCGGAAAGAATCAAAGATCAAGTAACGCAATGGCTAAAACAGGATCTGAACCTTACGATTGGTAAGGATAAATCGAAAATTGTGAAAGCCGATAAAGGAACGAGGTTTCTCTATCCTACATGATAAAGGTTAATCCTACCAACAAAACCAGGGAGAGGAAAACAACTAAGGATTCCTTAAATGGCAAAGTTCTCATCCAAATTCCCAAAGCAAAAGCCAAAGAATATGGATATGAATATAGTTGGTTAAAAAAGGGAAAGGTGAAACACGACGAAACGCTAGCGGGTAGAGACGAATTAGAAATAATTCGGACCTACAAGACAATTATTAGAGGAATTATCCAATATTTTTGTCTGGCTAACAATCTAGGCGTTTTGTCTCACTTGAATTATCTAGCGGAATATAGCTGTTTGAAAACACTAGCAAGGAAACGAAAAACGTCAATTGCTAGAGTTCGAAAGAAATGTAAAATTGGTTCAACCTGGGGGATTACTTATCTTAATAAAGGAAAAACCTAATACGAACCATGGGATGTTTACTCTTGGAATAAAATTAAGACAATGCGTAATTTCAAGGGAAACCCTGATATTACCATCAATAAGTATATATTCCAAGGTCGTACGCATTTAACTGACCGTCTAAAGGCGGAACGTTGTGAGAACTGCGACAAAACAATCCAATTTCAAATTTCATTACATTGGTACGGTCCGCAATGCGCATCACCAAGTATTATGAATAAAAGAACGAAAGTATTGTGTAAGGATTGTCATCGAAAGGTAACAAATCAACAAATACACGATATTAGAAACAAGAACGATAAGAACAAATAGCTAATTAACCGCGAGGAGAAATTAGTTCTCGAAAGAGAGTAAATTATGGAAAGCCGGATGCTGGGAAACTTGCTTGTCCGGTTTGGACGGGGGCTGATTGTAAATAAAACAGCAAAGACAAATCGCTGCATAAAACGCAATTAATCTATCCGTATTTTATTAACAGAAAAAGAAGTTATAAATATTAAAATAGAAAATATAAATTTAATTTTTACAGTTGAAAAAATTTATATTTTTGAAGTAATTAAAGATTTAAGAAATAATAAATATTATTTGATTTGTCAAAATGCGAATTTAATCGAAAATATTTTAAATTTAGAAGAAATTTATCAATATTATTCTATTTTTTTTGTATGCGCACCTTTATCTTTTGAAAAAGCTGATTTTTTAATTAATAAATATATTAACGAAATTAAAAATTATAATTTAAAAAAAATTACAACTATGTTATACAAAAAATACAAATTGCCTTTTTTGATTTCGCCAGCTGCTTTTAAGATGCATCATAATTATTATGGAGGCTTAGCTTATCATACTGGGCGCCAAAGAGGCCTAAATTTCGTGCTATCTAACCAATAGCCAGGGCCGATAAACCCTGAAAGGATATGGTCGGTTTATCAGACGAAAGAATGATAGATTATAGCAGACCATAAAAGCGGGTTG
>NZ_JAOSIQ010000016.1 GCF_030586845.1 Candidatus Phytoplasma bonamiae
TGAATTCTATTCAATGTTCGTGAAAGTTTAGTTTCTGATGAAACCGTTGTTGATATGATATATCAACTCCTTCCTTGATGCCATTGAATAAATAATAAATTACTTTCTTCTTTCGCCCTATAAGAGTAATTAACTCTCTTCTCGGTAAGACGATTAACTAAATTATTCCAAATCTAGGTTTACCTTTACGACTACTAAGAAGATTCTTTATCCTTGACCATCCGGACTTTTATTTCCGAATTAGTAAACTTAATTACTTAGTTTTAGGATTCTCCAAGTTACCTTAAATTTCTACCTTAATCCTTTAGGGGAAGTGTCCTCCTTTGGAGGTTGATTCCAGGTTTCTTTATTCGATAAACTACTCAGTACTCAAAATATATACTAGTAGACTCTGGACTGTCCGTTTAAGCAACTTCCGAGACAGGTTCAGAAATTACATCAATTTACCTTCTTAGGCCATTTCAGGCTTCTCCATAAAATTATTCGGTGGCGGGGTCATCTTGACTAATTTGCTTTCGTCTTAACCCGCTTTTATGGTTTGCTGTAATCTGACATTCTTTCGTTTGCCCTACCAACCATAATCCTTTCAGGGTTTATCAGCCCTGGTTATTGGTTAAATAACAGGAAATTTAGGCATCTTTGGCGCCCTTTTGATTTCTGTAAACTTCAAATCTTTCACCAACGATTAAAAACAAAAAAAAATTTATACCTTTTGTACTTCTCAAAAATTCCATAATTTGTTCATCAGTCATTGATTCGCTAAAAATAATTCTTGAAATAAAATTTTTTCTAAAGGAATTTATCATTTTATCATCAAAAACATTTAAAATTGTTTTTTTAAAATCTTCAAAATAATCATCGATTTTGAAATTTATAAAAAAATCTAAAATATTTAGATTCCTATTGTCATAAGTTTCATTCATAATTCTAACAAGAGTATCTTCACTGATTTCTCTCAAAAATTTTACAATTTCTTCATCGGTTTTAGATTTATCAAAAAAAATAGGAATATAATTCTCTTGCACTGCAAATTTTAATTTTTCATCAGCTACATCTAAAATTTGTTCTTTAAAATCAAAATAAACATTTTGATCTTCTGAACTTTTTTGATATATATTTTTTTCTGAATTTTGATTATATAAGTTGATTTCTGATGATTTAAATAAATTTTTTTCATCACAAATACGGATAGATTATTGGCGTTTCCTTGATAAGATTGGTTTTTCTATCAACTATTACCAACAGCCCCCGTTCAAACGGTGCGAGCAAGTTTCCCAGCACACCGCTTTCCATAATTTATCCCTGTTCCGGGTTTAACTTCGTGTCACCACTGGTTAAATGTTTATTCTTGACCTTTTACTCTTTTTGAATCTTCTAATATCCCTTATTGTTGGTTGGTCTTTTTACAGTGACAAACCTGACAAAGGACAATTGTTTTTTGTTCATCGCCCTTTGCCAATGAGCGAGCGTCTCTAATGGTTCCGACATGATGAATTTCCAGGGATTGATTTTCTGACTAGTAGACTTCCACATTTTCGTGCTGTTAACCTGTCAATTAATCTGGTTCGTTCTTGGAAAAGATTGAGATTAATAACTATTTCGGTTATTTCGCCTTTAGAGTTTCTGAACCTTCTAATCCTTTTTCCCAGGAGAAATTGTCTCATGGCTCACTTTTGTCTTTTTAGATTATAAGTTATATTTTATTCCCCATCCGGATGGATGGTTGAGTTTTATTCGGACTCTAGTTTCCATTAATTCGCTAGTATCTTTAAACAACTGTATTCAGCGATGTAATTTAAGTACATTAGTTGACTAAGATTCCCTACCATAAAAATATTGGATAATTCCTCGGACAATTGTTTTGTAGGCCCTCATGATTTTCAACGGTTAAGGTTTGGTCATGTACCGTTTTATTCCCCTTCTTCCAACCGTAGTTGTTAGTATACCTTTTTAACGGTCTCCCTCAATAAAATCATCAGCATATCTTTTAAATATTCTACCTGAGAGTTAAGGTTGAGATTACCCAGCTGTTTATTACTCGGGATTGGTTTTGAACTGTGATTTACCTGTATTAACTAAGTTCTCTAATTTCCTATCTAGATAATCTAAATAGATATTAGCGAGCAGCGAGAAGATAATTTTCCTTTTGCGGAGAACCTGACATTGATTGGTATTGCCATCCTTATCCATGATATCTGCTTGTAGCCATCCTTAAATGGTTTTGAGTACTTTTTTTTGGATGTACTTGTGAAGCCTTTTATAGAGGATGTCATGATTAATGGGTATTAAAAACCTTCAATATCAATTTTAAACAGGTAGTTAATAACCTTGAATCTCTGTTTTATTCGCTTGATAACGTCTAATCCTGATTGCTTGGATCTAAATCCAAAACTCCATTCCGAGAAGAGGTTTTCAAAGCAGGGAGTTCATAATTGTTCCAAAACTTTTTGTATATAGTTCTATCTTAAATGGTCAGGATTCTGAGTGGTCTCGATTTACCCTTTCCCTTCAGAATGTGAACTCTTTTAACCGATTTTGGGTTTATATTGGTTGTGAACATGTTTTTGGTGATATTTCTTAATTTGTTTAAAGCCATATCATTAATTGTTTTCCTGTCTATTTCTGGTGTTCCTGTCCCATTATTGGTAAGCAACCGGATTAAACGCGAGATAAGTATTAATTAAGTAGTTCATTGCCCATTTGAGTTCTTGTTTTTTTAATATATATTGTTTTAAAGATTGGTCAGGAATTTTATTCATTATCCGAAGAAGTTGCGATACTAACACTTCATAGATCTTTTGTCTATATGGTCTCCATGAATAAACAATAAATTACTTTCTGCTTTCGCCCTATAAGAGTGGTTAACTCTCTTCTTGGTAAGACGATTAGCTAGCTTATTCCAAAACTAGATTTACTCTTACGACTACTAAACAGATTCCTTATCCTTAACTATCAGAACTTTATTTCCTGATTGGTAAATTGAATTACTTAGTCTTAGGATTCTCCAAGTTACGCTAAATTTCTACCTTAATTCTTTAGGTGGAAGTAACCTCTTTGTTCGGGAGGCTGATTCCAGGTTTCTTTATCCGATAAACTACTCAGTACCTTAGTTATATACTAGTAGACTCTGGACTGTCCGTTTAAGCAACTTCCGGAACAGGTTTAATATTACATCCATTTTCCTTCTTAGGCCATTGCAGGCTTCTCCATGGAATTATTTGGTGGCGGCGTCTTCTTGACTAATTTGCTTTGGTCGCAACCCGCTTTTATGGTCTGCTATAATCTATCATTCTTTCGTCTGATAAACCGACCATATCCTTTCAGGGTTTATCGGCGCCCTGGCTATTGGTTAGATAGCACGAAATTTAGGCCTCTTTGGCGCCCACTAAATATTTATGACCTTTAGTAAAAGGATTAGCATTCATAATGATAGCAGATATATTATTCCAATTAGATACAATATTTTTTTTTCGTATCTCTGATAAATAAAGCAAATACTCTTCAAAATAATCATATCTATTGGTAAAAAAACCAAAATCTTCGTTAAAATAAATTAACTTAAAACCTAATTTTTTAAAAATAGCAAAATTAATAGGTTTTGTAAAAACAAAAATTTCATTAAAATTTTCTTTATAAATTCTTTTAATAATAAAACTAATCAATAAATTAGTCAAATTATAACCTCGATATTCAGGATCAATAGCTAAACATCTAATATTATTGTAATATCGACCAACAACTCCAATTAATTTATCATTTAAATCTTTAATTACAACATATTCATGAACTAGATCGCTTATTAAACCGTTTTGAAATAATAATTTTTGAATAGATGATATCTCATGAATATCTTCTTTGTTAACAACTTGTGGCATTTGATAATAATAAATAATTTCTTCACCTCTTCAAATAAATATTAATCAAATTAGATAAAAAACATCTTAATCTCTTAATCTAATATAATAAAACCCTTAACAACACAAATAAGAAAAGAAAATTAATTTAACTATACTAACTATTTTAACATTAAAAAAGAAAATTTTATAAATATTTATCAAAAAAAGAAGTAATTTTGGATAATATTAAAAATAAAAAAAAATTACTTAAGATTACATTAATAATAAACAAAATTAAACAATAAGTAAAACAAATTAATAATAGTTTTTCATTAACATTATGTAAATGGAATACATTAAATAACCAATCATACCATAAATTACCTAAAGATAATTGCATATTAGCATAAACCCAATAACTTGAAATAAAAAAACAAAAACTTCTCAAGAAATATACCAATAATAAACCAAAAAAAATATTTTTTTTATTTTTAGTAATAAATGTTTTTTTATCGATAAATAATCCTACTAAACTTAATAATAAATCAGGCAAAATATAATCAAAAATACACGAAATTAATAATTGCATTTTAGTAAATAAAAATAATTGATCTAAAGATAATAAAAAATTATAACTTTTTATCAAATGAAAAGCTGAATATAAAACACAAATTAACAAATGTGTTGAAAAACTATTATAAATACCTGATAAACATAAAATAACCAAAGAAAATTTAAATATTTGACCGCCTAAAGTTAAATTTAAAAAAGGAGTTAAAAATTTGCTAACTAAATCTATAAAAATAGCTAAAGAAAGAAAATAACTTACTGAGATAACTTTACGTAATATAAAATTATTAGACAAACTCATAAACATAAACAAATATTAATTACAAATTACTTTATTAAAAGATTGTAATTAATATTATTTCCTTTAAACTTTAAAAACTCCTTTGTAAATTAATTCTAATAAATAAATAAATGATGGATAAATCATAGCTAATCCTAAACCTACAAATACTCCTACAAAAGTGCCTAAAGTAATTCCTAAAAATCCTTTTTTAAAACTAAAAATAAAAATACCCTGAATAATAAAAATTAACATAGATTTTAAACAAATAATAGTTTCTTCTAATTCTTGAGGATCATTAATTTGATATTGATATACTTGATGACTATCAAAAACATTAGAAAAATTTATTTGATTATTTATGTAAACGATTCTATTATTTAATTTCCAAGAAATAATAAATACAAAAATCAAAATATTTAAAAGATAAAAAAAAATAATAACCCATTTTTTTTGCCAAAATTTACTATCTATTAAATTTTCCAAAACAACATCCCAATTATTCTTAAACAAAATTCGTTATTACCTCCTATAATAAAATTATTATTAATCTAACATATCTAATTTTAATTTAAAAGCATTTTGAAAATTATAATTTAAAATATATTGATTATATTCATTATTTTTAGATTTTTTTTTACAAAAATCATTTAAATATTGACTATGTTCTATATAATCCAAATCACAATCTTGAAGCAATTGAACACGAGTTAAATCAAATACATTATCTAAAGCGCCAGCAAAAATCAATTTTTGCAATAATTCCTTATTTAAAACTTCTTTTAATCTAATTTTAAAATCATAAAAATTTTCAAATTTTTTTATAGAACGTTCTTTTATCAAAGTATTGAATATTTCTGAAGTAATATCTTTAATAAAATTTAAAGGTAAAAAGAGTTGATCATATAAAATTCGACAACTCTTAACATTACTATATAAAATATTAGGTTTTTGAATTGGAATATATTCTTTTATTTTGGATAGCCATTTTTTAATAGTTATATAATCATTAGGATATTCTTCTAAATAAACCATCCCAAAATAAAGCAAATAATTAGTTTTTAAATAAGCCATTCTATAACTAATCAAAGCATAAGCTGCGCCATGACTTTTATTAAAAATATAACTAGAAAATTGCGCAATATAATCATAAACTTGACTAGCTGATTTTACTGTTCTTCGATATAAAACACTTTGATCAATAAATCTTTTTTTTAAATTAAAATCACTAGATTCAGAAGATTTAGCCATAATTTGTCTCATAAATAAATCTGCTTGCCCTAAATCATAACCTGCAAATTCTGAAGCTATCCTCATTATTTGTTCTTGATACAAAACTACACCGTAAGTATCATATAATATTTTATCAACAACACCTATACCAGTAAAATTTAATTCCTTCTTGATTCTATTTTTTATATAAAGATCTACAAATTTTATAGCACCAGGTCTATTAAAAGATAAAACAGCAATCAAATCTTCAAATGTTTTAGGTTTAATAATTTGTATAATTTTTATAGCAGAAACAGAGTCTAATTGAAAAATATATTTAGTATCCCCTTGTTTTAACGTATTATAAGTATGAACATCATTTAGTGATATATTAAACCAATTAATTTGGATTTTTCCCGTTTGTTCGATCAAATTTAAAATTTTACTAATTAAAAAAAGATTTCGTAAATTTAACAAATCTAATTTAATAAAACCTAATTTTTCTAACTGTTTATTATCGAATTGCAAACGATATAATATCACAGAATTATTAGAATTTTTTTGAATAGGTAAATGTTGAGATAAATCTGATTTAGTAATAACAAGTCCTGAAGGATGAGTACCAACTAATCTAGGAATTCCTTTAATAACAGATGAAAATTTAGAACAAATAAATTGTATATCAATGTCAATACCAGTTTTTCGAATAAACTCTAAATCTATACGAAACGAATCTTCGGAATATTTTTGAAAAGTAATTAAATTAGCTATGTGTTCAATTCCGTATTTATCTACAAGATATCGCAACAAAGTAACAACCTGATCATCAGGAACATCTATATCGATATCAGGAACAGTTGTTCTTTTGCAATTCAAAAATCTCTCAAAAAGCAAATTATATTTTAAAGGGTCGATTTCAGTAATCCCTAAACAAAAACACAATAAAGAACCAACTGAAGAACCTCTTCCAGGACCTATTAAAATTTTTTTATTTTTAGCGTATTTTATTAAATCAAAAACAATCAAAAAATAATCAACATAATTCATTTTTTTAATCAAAATTAATTCTTTTCGCAATTGTTGAATATAAAAAATATGTTTTTCTAAATTTATATTGTTTTGTAAATAAGTTGTTAAAAAATAATTAGCTTTTTTTTGTAAATATTCAAAATTATCACAAGATAAATTATGTTTAAACGAGCATACATCAGAAGGAAAAACAATATTATAGTGAATCAATGGTAAAAATTTTTCTAAATCAAGAAATAATTCAGAATCACTAATATTATAAAGTTGATAACGTTCTTGAATTTGCGTTTTATCAATAAATTTAACATCTAACTCTATTTGTTCCTCGATCCGATCATAATGAATAAATTTTCGATTTTCATTTTGAAAATTACTTATTTTACATAAACATTCATAAATTAATTTTTCTTCTGAAACCAAATAATTAGTCTTATTAACTAAAACTACTTTTAAATTTATTTTTTTAACTATATTTAAAAAAAAACCAGCATAATCTTGTAATAAAAAAGATTGCAAAGAAAATCCAAAAAATAATTGTTTAATATGTATCTGAAAAAATCTTAAAGTTTCAAAAATAAAATTTTCATTTTCATAATTATTTAGATCTATAACTTTATCTTTTAAAATATTACATAAAAAAAAATCTAAATTAGATAAAATACCAAAAATACCGTCTTGAAACTTTTGGATTTCCATTAAAGTTATTTTCTGATTTAATTGAATAAAATTTAAAATTTTAATTAAATTATTAATGCCATTATTATTAAAAGCATAAACCAAAAAACTAATTTTAACATCACGATATTTTAAAAGGTCAAAATAAATATAAATTTGCGTCCCTATAATAGGTTTAATTTTATATTTCCGACAAAACTTAATTAATTCCATCATTCCATATAAATTTTCAAAATCACTTAAAGCGACAAAATTATATTTACTTTCATGTGCTTTTTTAACTAAAGATTCTATAGAATTAACACTTTTTTTAACACTATAAAAACTTTGTAAATAAAAAACTCCTGTCATAAAATATTAAAACACTTTCTTACTACAATAACCAATTTTATATTAAATTCGAACATCACTTATATATAAAATAATTATAATTTTTCAATATAAACAAATAAATTATAATCTAATATAATTTTAATTAAAAATTTTTTTTAAATTTCGTTTGTCATACTCTGTTTCAAAATAATGCAAAATGTTAGCATTTTCATCATGATTTACTATTTGAAATTCGGCAAAATAAAAAGATTCCAAAAATATTATAATCATATACAAATTATATTCTTGAGTAGGCAAAAACGATTCTAGTTCTTGAAAATAATATAACAAATGTTCTTGTAAAAATTCAATATTAAGTGTAATTTCCGACAATGAAAATTGTTCTAGAATTTTATCAGCTAATTTAATAATATAAATATTATCCATATTCTCATAATCAATATCAGAATAAATCTGAGAATGGTTTATAATCTTTAAAAAATATAAAAATAATTTTTTTATTTTACAAAATAAAAATACATTGTTCATTATTATCAATCCTCCACTAATAAAATGGAACCACAAATTAATAATTAATTCTTATAATATTGTAATAATGCCTATATTATTTTTTTAAATGAGGAAACAAAATTACATCACGAATATTAGAATTATTAGTTAATAGCATTATTAAACGATCTATTCCTATACCTAAACCACCAGTAGGAGGCATTCCGTATTCTAAAGCTTCTATAAAATCTTCATCTAATTCATGAGCTTCATCATTTCCTAATTGTTTTTGCAATATTTGCTCTTCAAAACGTTTTCTTTGTTCGATAGGATCATTTAATTCACTAAAAGCATTTACCAATTCTTTACCAGCTACAAACAATTCAAATCTTTCTGTTAATTGTGGATTTTGCGGATTTACTTGAGCTAAAGGACTAATCTCTATAGGATAATTAAAAATAAAAGTAGGTTGAATCAGATCTGGTTCTACAAATTTTTCAAAAAAAGCAGCTATAATATGACCTTTTTTATAAAAATCTTCTAAAGGAATATTATGTTTTTGAGCTAATTCTTGACACAACGTATAAGACATATTTTCATTAAAATCAATATTAGTTTTCTCTTTAATAATTTCTATCATATCATATTTATAAAAATGATTAAATTTAATCAAATTGCCTTGATAATTAAATTCTAATTTACCTAAAAGTTTATAACAAACTTCTTTTAAACATTTTTCTACCAAATGCATCATACTATTCATATCAGCATAAGCTAAATAAGCTTCTATAGTTGTGAATTCAGGATTATGACTAGCATCCATACCTTCATTACGAAATACTTTCCCTATTTCATAGATAGCTTTCATACCGCCAACAATTAATTTTTTTAAAGAAATTTCTGTAGCGATTCTTAAATAAAAATCGGCATTTAAAGTATTATGATGAGTAACAAAAGGTCTAGCATTAGCTCCGCCAACACAAGCATTTAAGACAGAAGTTTCAACCTCTAAAAAATTTTCATTATTAAAAAAATCTCTAAGAAAACGAATAATTTTCGATCTATCAACGAAAGTTTTACGAGTTTGAGAATTAACAATTAAATCTAAATAACGTTTTTTACGCATTATCTCTTTATCCTGCAAACCTTTATATTTATCAGGAAGTGGTCGTAAACCTTTACTTAACATTACCAATTTAAAAACCTTAACAGTTAATTCACCTCTATTAGTTTTAAACAATATACCTTGAACACCAACAATATCACCTAAATCAGACCAACTATAAATTTTAAACTCTTTCAGTGTAATAATATCACTTCGAACATAAATTTGTATATCAGAATCAAAATCAAGTATATTAGCAAAACCAGCTTTACCCTGTATCCTTTTTGAAATAATTCTACCAGCTACAGAAACTACAATTTGAGATTGCTTTAATTGATTAGCTGTCCAAGACTGATATTGCAATAATAAAGAATTAATCGAGTTAGTTTCTATAAATTGGTTACAAAAAGGTTCTATATTATTTTTCTTTAAATTCTCTAATTTAACTCTTCTAATTAATTCTTGTTCTGTCATATCTTCTTTATTCATATAAAAATGTAAAACTCCTACTTTACAAATCATAACCCATAATATTATACTATTATATTTTTTCATTAATAATTATATTGAATTATAAATAAAAAAAGAATCTTTTTTCAAAAAGATTCTTAAGGTAAGAAACATAATGTGCATAAGCCATGTTCTGTTCTTATTTAATCAATAAGTGTGATCATTTATCTCTATTTGTGAAAATAGTATAAAAATTAATTTTTTTCTTATAAAAAGGGGAATATTAACTTTTATATGCCCCTACCTTTTTTTGGGTTGCTAGCTTGAGGGGTTTACCGCGTTTCACTTGATTATTTCTAATCAATTCGTCTCTGTGGCACTTTATTTTTACATTCATCAACTTATTATTATTTATAAATAAATTCTTAGAACTTCAAAGCCGTCATTTAATAAATTTAAATGCCTTAAGTTATTTTTTTCTTAAGCACAAACACTACATACATTTCCCAAGATACGGATAGATTATTGGCGTTTCGTCGATAAGATTTATTTTCATCAACTATTACCAACAGCCCCCGTCCAAACGGTGCGAGCAAGTTTCCCAGCACACCGCTTTCCATAATTTATCCCTGTTCCGGGTTTAACTTCGTGTCACCACTGGTTAAATGTTTATTCTTGACCTTTTACTCTTTTTGAATCTTCTAATATCCCTTATTGTTGGTTGGTCTTTTTACGATGACAAACCTGACAAAGGACAAATGTTTTTTGTTCATCGCCCTTTGCCAATGAGCGAGCGTCTCTAATGGTTCCGACATGATGAATTTCCAGGGATTGATTTTCTGACTAGTAGACTTCCACATTTTCGTGCTGTTAACCTGTCAGTTAATCTGGTTCGTTCTTGGAAAAGATTGAGATTAATAACTATTTCGGTTATTTCACCTTTAGAATTTCTGAACCTTCTAATCCTTTTTCCCAGGAGAAATTGTCCCATGGCTCACTTTTGTCTTTTTAGATTATAAGTTATATTTTATTCCCCATCCGGATGGATGGTTGAGTTTTATTCGGACTCTAGTTTCCATTAATTCGCTAGTATCTTTAAACAACTGTATTCAGAGCGATGTAATTTAATAAATGGTAAGATTCCAGGTTTGTTAGGTGATAAACTACTCAATACAAATAATTCTATATTAGTAGACTCTAGACTGTCCGCTTCAGCAACTTCTGAGACAGGTTCAAGGATTACACCAATTTCCTTCTTATGCCATTTCAGGCTTCTCCATGGAATTATTCGGTGGTGGTGTCTTCTTGACTAATTTGCTTTGGTCGCAACCCACTTTTATAGTCTTCTATAATCTGTCATTCTTTCGTCTGATAAACCGACCAAATATCCTTTCAGGGTTTATCGGCCCTGGCTATTGGTTAGATAGCAGGAAATTTAGGCCTCTTTGGCACCCACTAAGGTTCGATAATTGAATTTAATTTCTCTTTAACAATTACCTTTTATCAACGAAGGAAACAATGAGCTTAATGATTCCTAATTAAGCTTTTATACCTCCGATTACTAAAAAATTGCTTCATTATCGGACTAATGACTACTTTTATTTCATTTATTGATTAATTTAATAACTTCTATTTTGAGGTTTTTTTGGTTATTCTCTTAGTATCAAG
>NZ_JAOSIQ010000017.1 GCF_030586845.1 Candidatus Phytoplasma bonamiae
TATGATTTTCATAAAGGCGAAATAGTTTATGGATTTACATTAGATATTGATGATAATATCAAACCTTTTCAAGAAGGTATTATAAGTGAAGAATATAATCAAAATCGATCAAATGATTTATCTATTTCTATTAAAGGAAAAAATAATAAAATTTTTTTTAATCAAGAAGGCGAATTTATTGGTATTTCATACCCTAAACAATCTAACAAAATGGAGATAAATTATATTATTCCTTCAAATAGTATCTATAATTTTTGTCAAATAATAAATAAACAATATAACTGCTTAAATCAAAATAATTTTGATACTTATTATGACAGCGATGATACTGATTATGAAAGTGATAATGATTTCGCATATTCTTTATATGATGAATACGAAAGCACAACAGAAGAAGATGATAATCAGATTTCTAATTTTGAAGATTTACAATTATCTAAAATTAAAAAAAAATTAAGATATTTTATACCTTTGGAAATTACTTCAGACAACCACAATAAATATCAAAAAATAAAATTATTACTTAAATTAGATAAAAACGGAAAATTTAACGGCTTAATACAGAAAATGGATAATCGATACATAGATTTATCAAAGCCTTTTTGGAGTTTTTTTCATTTGAATTATGTAGACGAAAATGCTATAAAAGAACCTAAAAATCAACCATACACTGAAACTTTCATAGAAAACATATCTAAAATAACTTTTTCAATCGAATTTACACATTTTTTAGGTTCAGGTTTTATTTATAAAATTGAAAAAATGCCGGAAAATCAAAATTACAAATACTATATACTTACTAACAATCATGTTTTAGCGCCATCTTTAGAAAATCATGATAAAATTAAAATTTTCAATTCTTATTTTAATTCTTATAAAGATGCAGAAATTTTCACTTTAATTGATAATTCTGAAGGATTTGATGATCTAGGTATATTAACTTTTGAAGACAATAATCCCAAAAAATTCAAAGAAATTGAAAAAATTTTAAAAATGGCTTTTCCAGATAATTTTATAAAACCTCAAATTCAACAAACAGTTTATAGCATGGGTTCTCAAGAATCATTTCCATTGAACCATTTATTTGTAAAATATCCAAACGAACACAAAACAAGATTAATAAAAAGAAATTTGTTAAAAAAAGGTGATATTACTAAATTAAACGAAACTATTATTTCTTTTAATATAGAAATAGACCATGGTAATAGCGGAGGACCTGTTTTTAATGAAAAAGGACAAATTATTGGTATGAATCGTAATACTGTTATTAATCCCACAACAACAGATAATTTTTCAAACGCTATTAATATTTTACATATTCAAAAAAGATTAGAAGAAATTTTTACGCGATATCAACAAAATCCTAAAAATATAAAAAAAATAACTTCTTTAAACAGTGAAACACATAAAACTTATTTAATGCAAAAAATTAATAATTTTAAAAAAAATTTTGAAAATTTTGAAATTAAACAAAATCATGAAACACCAAACATCATATTTTCTATAGATGAATTAACCGACTTAACTAATAATAATAACCCTATTTCGTTACCATTATTAAAAAATAACAAAAATAAATCAAAAATAAAATTAAAAATTAAATTAGTTTATAATTATTACCAACAACAAATAATATTAATAGATCCGCAAAAAGAATATATTGAATTATATGCAAATATTGACACTCAAAATAAATCCAAAATTAATTTAAAAATAATTAGAAAAAATAAAAATAATAAAATCCTTGATTTTTTACAATATTCTCTAGATAATCATCATTATTTAGATACTAAAGACAGTTCTTTTATATCTTTAACATTTATCGATTTAACAAAAACTTCTATTCACACTACAAAACAAAAAATTATGGATTCTTTAATTGTTTGGCATCAAGATAAGCAAATAAGCGGAAACGGAATCATCTTTAATAAAGAAAAAACCCAAGATAATAAGTATATATATTACGTTTTATCTACTTATGAAGAAGAATTTGAAAATATTTTAATAAACTTATATAACCTTTTATATAAACGGCTTTTTCGAGATAAAAATGAAATTATTATATATAATTCAGAACAAGAAATTTATAAAACAGAAGAGGGAACAATACATAATATTTTTCCAAACGAAAATAATCTTATTTTAATAACTTTTGAATCTACAGAAAACTATCCGGTAGTTCCATTCAAAAAAACTTCAGATCTTAAAGTAGGCGAAGATATTTATTATCTTATAAATGTAAATAATTATGATCATAATCCTCAAATGTTTAAAAGCCAGATAAGCAGTATAATAAATAAAAATAGTAATTTTGTATTTGATTCTGTCTTTAATTTGAAAGAAAAAATAAAAAATATAAATTTTATATGCTTCGATAATAAAGGTAATTTTATAGGAATTAACTGTTTTAATAATTCAAATATAAATATACCTGAACACTTTATTCAAGCTCAATTGATATCTGAGATTCATTTAAAAGAATTATTGACAAATAGTATATTTAAAGAAAATCTAAATATATTTATTTCTGTAACATTTATATTTTTAGTAATGATAATAACTTCTGTCAAATTATATCCAATAATGTTAGAATATGAAAATAATAAATATGAATATAATTAATAAAATTAATATATATAATTTAATTAATCTTATTTAGCTTGATAATTATAATGTAAGATTTTATAATATTACTTTATTATAATTATTACGAACATTCTCCATCTAAACCGGAAGAGCAAATTTCCCAACATCCAACTTTCCTTTTGAAAACTCACTTCGTATCATTGCTAATTAGTTGATTTTAATCTTTCTTTTTCTTATGTTGTTTAATATCATAGATTTTTCTGCCAACGATTTTCTAGTTCGACCTAGGAAGAGAAATAATGATTGATAGTCACATCCAGATTTTTTGGTATTTTCTATAAACATCATATTTATCAATCTAGATTTTATCTTTCTAAAACTATATATTTGATTCCCCGAGTTTCCCCGTATTAATTTTTGTCTAATTTTAATGATAAATTTTTTTATGTTTATTTATACTAGGTTCTCGAAACAATTTTTATTCTTCTAGATAACTAAAATAGGTTTGTTATCCTGGATTTTTAATTAAACCAAAAACAACAAAAAATAAATCTACTCATATTTTTAGAAGTCCGAAATCGTCTTTACTGTCGATATTATCCCTCCTTAGAAAGAACCAAATAGCGAATCGTATTGAATACCGTTAGTTATGATCCCTAATTTAAACATTGATAAATAGTTTTATAAAGATTTATCCTTTTTGATATGTTTTTTATAGTATCTTTAGTAGAGTATTATCATGATTAATTAATTTTTAATAACCTTTAATGTCAATTTTTATAATATATTCAATGTTTTTTAACAAAAATTTTCCAAATAAGATAATATAATATTCTTTCCATTTTTTTGCATTAGGGATTTTAATTGCTAGAATAAAAAATGACTAAATATTTTTATTAAAATCTTTAGAAATAAGAACTTTTATCTAAGAATCGCAGTGTTGATACAAGTAGTTTGGTGGACAACACATATTTGTGATGATATTATTCAATTTTTGGAATTTGATGACGTATTGAGTTTTTTCAATCGACTCCTTCTGCGTCGCAAACCCTTTTGTAAGTCATAATGCAATTCAATATTGGATAAGCGTTAATTATTATTCATCCTACATTCCAGTTATTGTTGCATATTGAACGATTTTAAATGATCTTCAAGTTTGACAAAAACTTAGAAATACTTGATCCTATTGAATAAGCCATAAATTACTAACTTCTTTCGCCCTATCAAGGTCGTTAACCTTGTTCTAGGGAGGGCGATTAACTGGATCATTCCAGATCCAGTTTTACTCCTCCGACTACTAAGAAGTCGCTTTCTCCTTGGGTTATAATGACTTTAATCTCATTATTCGTTAATTTAATAACTTGCCTTTAGGATTCTCCAAGTTACGCTAAATATCAACCTTGATTCCTTAGGGGAAGTGACCATTTTATTCATGGTAAGATTCCAGGTTGGTTAAGTGATAAACTACCTCCCAACAGCAAACGTTGGTAGATTTTTGGACTGCTCGCTTATAGTAGTTTGCGAGACAGGTTTTGTTATTACATCTGCTTATCTTCTTAGGCCATTTCAGGCTTACCCGTAGAACCATTCGGTGGCGGTGTCTTTTTGACTAACTACTTCATCGCAACCCGCTTTTAAGAACTGCTGTAATTCTTGATGGTTTCCTTTCAAGAACCGTTCTTAGCCTGTCGGTGTTTATCGCACTGGTGATGGGTTAGTTCACTCGATATTTAGGCCTCTTTGGCTCCTCATACGGAATTAATAATATTAATTACTTCATGATTAATTTGTGAAGTTTTTTTTCCTTTATAATCTGAATAAGAAATAGAAGGATGTATTAATATTTTCACTTTTTTAATTCTAAACCAACATTTACCGCATATTTTACAAACACCTTTACAAGTTATAGGCAAAATATCAGCTTGATTTTGAATAGAGATTTTATAAGCACCATCTAAAGATTGAGCGATGTTATCAGAACTAGGATTAATAATACCTCCTTCTGGAAAAATCAAAACAGCTAATTTGTTCTGAATTATTTCTTTAGCTTTTTCAAGAGCTTTTAAATTATCTCTATTATTGTTTCTACTAATTTTAATACAATGAGTAGCATCAAAACAAAAACTTAAAAACCAACCATACCAAAAATTATTATAAAGATCATCTTTAGGGGTAAAAGTAATAGGACGAGGAAATATAGAAGCTATTATAAAAGGATCAAAATTACTTTTATGATTGGTATAAATAACTAAACGATTATCTAAAGGAATTAAATGATAATTATAAACTGAAATTTTAATACAAAAAAAGCGAACAATTAATTTAGAAAAACTTTGAACTATTTTTAAATGATAAACATTATTTATAGGTTTATTTTTAATATATCCTAAACTTATAAATAATAATAAAAAATTTATTAACCAAGATATTAAAATAGAACAAACAAAACCAATAAAAAAACCAATTATTTTTATAGGGAAAATTATAATAAAATAATACCAGCTAATTACAAAAATTATTAAAAAAATAAAACTAAACATATTTTTCTCGCATTTCTTTAAAAATAAATTTTCATAAATTAAAAAAATATAAAAATCTTGCAAATATTCATAGCAAAATATCTATAAAAAATTTTAATCACTTTATACAAAAAATTATAATTTTTATTTTATTAAAATTAAAACATTAATTTATTTTTAATATTTTTAGCACAAAATAAAAATATAATAATTTAAAAAATTATTCCAAAAAATCACTAATAAAAAAATTATAATAATTTTGATTATTTTTAAATTTTATTTATTTTTAATTTTTAGCTATTCTTATTATAATTATATAAACTTAATATAAATTAAACAAAGAAAGAGGATCTCTCATTATGTTAGAAAGTTATGATTTAACAAAATTATTAAAATCTTTATTTATTTTTATTGGTCGTAAAATAAAATATTTAATTATTTTTTATCTAACTTCATTAATCTCAGTATTTTTATTTTTATGGATTCATAGTATCATTATAGATATACATTTATACCTATCTAAACTGATTCCATTTCTTTCAATACTTAAAAATGCTGTAAATTTAAAAAGTAAATGGAAAAATTTTATTGTTTTCTTATATCTGTTGTAAAAAATTATTCATATTCTAATTATATAGATATACATTTGTATTTTTCTAAATTTATTTTTCAATAATTAAAAATGATTTAAATTTAAAAAGTAAATTGCAACACTTTTTTAAGAAAAAATTTATTTTTCGTATATCTGTAGATCATTAATTATTTAAATACATACGTAATTTAATTTGAATTATATTTTTATCTTTTGTTATAAGATTTAACTATAATTCAATATTTATTATTTTTAAAGATATTAAAATATTTATTCAATATTAGAATTTAAAATTGATTTTTGCATATAAAACAAATATTATGTGTAAGCGATAATTCAATAACTAATATAAATAATTAAAAATCAAAAAATTCTTATTATCTGACCAATGTTAACAGAAAAATTAATCAAAAATACAAAAAAAATGAAAAAATTATTAAAAAATAAAATTATAATATTATGATAAAAATCAACTATTTCAAAAACAAATATAAATTAAAAACGCATTAACAAAGATTTAACATTAAATATTCTAATAATAAAAATAACAAATATAAAGTTAAATAAAAAATTAATTTATTTTATTAACGAATAAAATAATAATCTTTTAAAATTAAGAGTAATCAGTTCCAAAATGTATAACATTTCTTAAAATTAAACATGACTATTAAAATAATAAACAATTATCTACAATCTTTAAAATCTTCAAATAATTCAAATAATTTTTATTACAATTCTAAAGTCATAACTAATTATTTAAAAATTATTAAAAGAAATGTTTATTTTTTATAATAAGTAGCAAAAATCAATTCTTCTATAATTCTATATTCTTTTAAAATATATTTGTATAAATTTAAATACGGGAAATAAATATTTCCTGAAAAACGTCGCAAAATATAAGTCAAATATAATATATTTGCATAAGGCAAAGCCAATTGATAAATTTGCCTACCTCCAATAACAAAAATTGATTTTGAGGTTTTATTACAAGTTTGTAAGAAAATTTCAACATCATTCACCTGTCGGATAGAAATATCATCGCGATAATATTGAACCGGCATATCAGACGCAGTAGTAGCCAAATAAATCGATTTAAAGGGAAATTTTTTATTTTTATAATAAGAACATAAAGATCGATATGTTCTTAAACCTACTAATATCGTTTGATTAGTAACTTTTTTTTTAAAAAAAGCTAAATCCTGAGGATAATGCCAAGGTAATCTTTCGTCATTGCCAATCAAAAAGTTACCATCTACAGCTGCTATTAAACTAATCATACCGCTATTTCTCCTTTTAAAGCTCCGTGTGCATCATAATTATGCAAACAAATATCTTTAATAGTAAAATCTTCAATAGAATTAATATTTTTATTTAAAGTAATATAAGGTAATGGTTTAGGAGAACGTTTTAATTGAATTTTAATTTGAGGAATATGATTAAGATAAATATGAGCATCTCCTAAATTATAAATTAATTCATAAGCTTGCAAATTAGTAATATGAGCAATCAAACACAGTAATAAACCATAACTACTAATATTAAAAGGAATACCTAAAAATACATCAGCACTTCTTTGGAAAACTTGTAAAGATAACTTATCTTCTGCAACATAAAACTGCATTAATATATGGCAAGGAGGTAAAATCATTTTAGATATTTCAGGAGGATTCCAAGCAGAAATAATTAAACGACGAGAATTTGGATTAAATTTAATATTATGAATCAATTGTTTTAATTGATCAATTCCCGAAAAATCACGCCATTGTTTTCCATAAATCGGACCAAGATTTCCATGTTTTTCAGCGAAATATTCATCTTGTTTTATTTTATCAATAAATTCTGATAAAGTTTCATTTTTAAAAAATGAAGAATTCCGATATCGTTCATAAGGCCATTCATTCCAAATATTTACTTTATTTTGTACCAAATAACGTATATTAGTATCACCTTTAATAAACCATAATAATTCATGTATTACTAGATTAAAATTAATTTTTTTTGTCGTTAACAAAGGAAATCCTTGGGTCAAATTAAAACGCATATGGTAACCAAAAATACTTTTAGTTAAAATTTTAGTACGATTATCACGTATAATACCATATTTTAAAATAGTACGACATAAATTTAAATATTTTTTCATATTAAGAACAAATTAAACCCTTTACTAAAAAATAAAAAATTTTTTATAATTTAAATATTTTATAATTTTATGTTAAAAACGTTTGGATTTATAAAATAATAAAATATTTATTTATAAAATATATAAAATTAACGGCGGAGGAAGAGGGATTCGAACCCTCGCATCTAATAAGATCTACACGCTTTCCAAGCGAGCCCCTTAACCAAACTTGGGTATTCCTCCTCCTAAAAAATCACCTTTATTAATTGCAAAATTTTTTTACAAAATAATAAAGGGATTAAGATTTGTTATTTACTTGTATAATTAACTTAATTATTTTTATTCGAAATAAAAGACATAACATCTCGAGCAATAGTTAATTCTTCATTAGTAGGAATAATTAAAATAGGAATGATAGATTTTTTGCTAGCAATATTTCTCAATTTAGGACCACTTTCGTTTAAAGTTGGTTCTAAAAAAATATTTAAAACTGCTAATTTTGAAATAATTTCAGATCTAAAAAAAATAGAATTTTCTCCAACACCCGCTGTAAATACTAGAGCGTCAATACCTTCTAATAATACGTAATAACTAGCGATATAATCAACAATTTTCTTAATTTGAATATCTAAAGCTAATTTAGCCTGTTCATTGCCTTCTAACATTCTTTTTTCTAAATCTCTACAATCATTGGAAATTCCTGAGATACCTAATAAACCAGATTTATTATTTAAATCATCAATCACTTCTTGAGATGTTTTCTTTTCATAACAAGAAATTAAAGCAACAATAGCGGGATCTACATCGCCACTACGCGTACCCATCGGAACCCCAGCTAATGGTGTTACCCCCATAGAAGTATCTACTGATTCTCCCTTGCCATTTACGGCAGTAACAGAAACTCCATTACCAGCATGACAAATAATTAATTTTAAATTAGATTTTGATAAAAAACGTTTCGCTTCTTGAACAATAAAACGACAAGAAGTACCATGGGCACCATATTTACGAATTTTATATTTTTTATACCATTCATAAGGTACTGCATATAAAAAATTAGAAGTTTTAATAGTTTGATGAAAACTAGTATCAAAAACACCTACATGAAGAGCTTTAGGTAAAATTTTTTTAAACAAACGCACACCTAAAATATTAACAGGATTATGCAAAGGAGCTAAATTATTTAGACTTTCCAATTTATCAAGATTTTCATCGGTTAAAATAATAGAATTCGGAAATAATTCTCCACCTTGAACAATACGATAACCAATACCTTTTATTTCAGTAATTTCTTTGATTATCGATAATTCAATTAATTTTTTTAATAATAATTCGATAGCTAATCGATGATCATCAATAGCTATATTTTGTTTATAAATTCGATCTGAAGTTTTAATAGTAAACATAGAATTAATATTACCGATTCGTTCGAATAAACCACTACATAACATTTTTTCTGTAGCCATATTAATTAATTGAAATTTTAAAGATGAACTACCAGAATTTACAGACATAATTTTCATAAAAAAACCCCTTTCTTCTATTGAAATTAATATAAATAAAAAAGATATTTATAAATATATAAACAAATAATAAATACATAGTATATATACATAATATAAAAAATCAAAAGTATTATTAATCCATTAATTAGATTTTTCTACTTAAATAAATAAAATTTATCATATTTTGATATGGATAGATTATTTGCATTTTAACAACTGGATTTATCAACCAGTTATCTATTACAAACAGCCCCCATCTAAACCGGACAAGCAAGTTTCCAAGCATCCGGCTTGCCATAATTTACCCTTTTGCAAGGACTAACTTAGTGTCGCCACTGATTAGTAATTGATTCCGATTGTTCTTTATTTCTGAAATTCTCTGCTATCATGGATTTATCTAAAAGTTAATATAATTCGACTTAAACAAAGATGATGATTGATAATCACATCCAGGTTTTCCTTTGGTATTCCTTATCTTTTTTTAATCACTCCCCTAATTATAAAAATCTCAGTTTTAAAAAATATTAATTCCAAACTTACGATATTTATTTTTTATATAAGACTTATCCTATTCTAAGTTAAATTTTCTTCTCTAGTTCCTCTTTAGTTAATGAAATTATCCATCTTCTTATCAATATTTTGTAAATAAACATTAAATAAGGAGGAATTATTATCCCATCTCTTCTTTAGGAAAAACCAGATAGCTATTCGTATTTAATTCATTTTCACGATACACCTGCTTTTAGCCATTGACAAATGATTATTAAATTTTATCTTTTTTTAAGGCGTTTTATTAGCATCTTTAACAGTATATCATGATTAATAGTTTTAAAATAACCTTTAATATCAATTTTTATGATATAATTAATTCCATTAAATCATTGTTGAAAACATTCGATAACCTCTTGACAAGATTTTTTCGGTTATAAATCCATAACTTAATTCTGAAAAAATATTTTCAAAATAAGAATTTTAATTTCTTTAAAAAATAAAAAAATATAAATTAGATTAATGATTAAAATCGGTAATATTTTATATATTTGTTTTAAATTAATTAATTCTACATTTCCTAAAAATACTGCATCTG
>NZ_JAOSIQ010000018.1 GCF_030586845.1 Candidatus Phytoplasma bonamiae
AAAGAGAGTGAATTATGGAAAGCCGGATGCTTGGAAACTTGCTTGTCCGGTTTGGACGGGGGCTGATTGTAAATAAAACAGCAAAGATAAATCGCTGCATAAAACGCAATTAATCTATCCGTATTTTGAAAAGAGATTCTTTTTTTGCTGGCGTTAGTTATGGTTATATTGATTCGGATCGTTTAATCCGTATTATGGAAATTACTAATGCTTATCAAGTTCCACAAACTTCTGATTTTCCCACAGAAGAATTGGTAATTATTTTTCGCAATAGTGGTCTTTCTAGTATTGAAAATTATTTAATGAGTCGTTATTACATGTATAGACAAGTTTATTGTCATTCCAAAATTGTATTATTTGCTATCATTTTAGAACAAATTTTTATGAGAATTAGATTTTTAATTAAAAATAATTATCAATTTGAATCGGATATTAATTTATTAAAAAAGTTTTTTTCTAACAAAGAATCTTTAGAATTATATTCTCAGATTGATGATTTTTATATTAATAGTTTAATTATTTCCTTTCAAAATAGTCAAGATTTAATTTTATCTAATCTTTGTCAAGATTTTTTACATCGTCGTATTTTGTTTTGGAAATGTATTCCAAATATTTCTAAAAATTATGAATTTATTCGAAAAATTAAACATCAATATAAAGATAATTATGTTTATTATACTTATTATTATGACGATTATATCTTAAGAGATACTTATCGCGAAAATTTTGATAATATTGGTGAACAAATTTTGATAGGTTTTGATGATATTTCGGATAATATTATAAAACCTTTAAGTCTTAAATCTGTTATTATTAATAACATAATGTTTCAAAACTCTTATAAAGATATTCGTAATTTTTTTTATTATCGTGATTTTCAATGATTAAAAATGAAAAACATATTTTTAAAAAACAATATGGTCAAAATTTTTTGAATAATTTTAAAATATTAAATTTAATTGTAGAATCTGCTGATGTATTTAATAAAAATGTAGTAGAAATTGGTCCTGGCAAAGGCGCTTTAACAAAATTATTAGTTTTAAGAGCTAAAAAAATTTTAGCTTATGAAATTGATTTTACTTTAAAAAATTTTTTATTATTTCCTGAATATCATAATATTCATATTATTTATGATAATTTTTTAAAACGTGATTTAGAAAAAGATTTTAAACAATATTTTGATATCGAACAAGAAGAGGTAGTTTTAGTAGGGAATTTACCTTATCATATTGTTTCAGCGGTTTTGTTTAGAATTTTTAGTATATCGCGTATCAAAAGTTTTACTATAATGTTACAAAAAGGGGCGCCAAAGAGGCCTAAATATCGCGTGATTTAACCAATCACCAGCGCGGATAAACGCTGAAAGGATAAGAACGGTTCCTTAAAGGAAACAATCAGGAATTACAGCAGTTCTTAAAAGTGAATTGAGACGAAGTAGTTAGTCAAGAGGATTTCGCCACCAAATGGTTCTAAGGATAAGCCCAAAGAAGGCCTAAGAAGATAAAAGAAGATGTTAATTAACAAACCTGTTTCGTAAACTACTATAAACGAGCAGTCTTGAGTCTATCGATATATTCTTTTTGTATCGGATAGTTTATCAATTCAAAGAAAAACCAGGAATCTCACCGTTTAGAAAATCAACGGTCACTTCACCTAAGGAACCAAGGTAGATATTTAGAGTAACTTGGAGAATCCTAAAGGCAAGTTATTTTAATTAAACTAATGATAAAATAAAAGTTACCATGCCCAAGGATAAAGCGACTTTTGAGTAGTCGGAGGAACTAAAACCTTGTTTGGAATAGCAAGGATAATTGCCCTCCCGAGAAGAAGGTTAACGACCTTTATAAGGCGAAGGAAGTCAGTAATTTATTGTTTATTCAACGGAACCAAGGAAAAGAAGTTGGTGAATATGCCGACAACTGTTTCCAATCAAGAAACTAAGTTTTAAGAACATAAAGTATCATTCGAAAACATTCATTAAATAACCCAAGTATCAAACAAGCACTTCAAATGCGGAATGGATAATTAATACGCACCAATCATTTAATTCATATTGCGGTTAATAAAACGATCGCAGAACAGAAGGAGGTTAATGAAAACATCATTAAGACTATCCATATAAATCTACACAATATTAGAATAATTTATTTAAAAAACATAGAATGATAAGAATAAACAACTAATGAGTGGCGACACGAAGTTAGTCCTCGAAAAAAGGTAAATTATGGCAAGCCGGATGCTGGGAAACTTGCTCGTCCGGTTTAGATGGGGGCTATTTGTAATAGCTATCAGAAAGACAAATTCTGAGATCGAAACGCAAATAATCTATCCATATAATTAGCATGGAGAATAATTTCTCATCCATTTGTCAAAAATTATAATTCTTTAAGTGTTATCTGTCAATCGTTGGCTATTATTGATATTATTAAGATAGTTAAGAAAACTTATTTTTATCCTCAGCCTAAAGTAGATGGAATGGTTTTGAAATTTACTAAAAAAGAATTTTCATTATTAGAAAAAAATTTTTTATATGATGTTTTTTTTAAATTTGTAAAAATCGCCTTTAAACAAAAAAGAAAAAAATTAATTAATAATTTACAAGATTATTTAAATATTCCCAAATCTGAAATTATCAGTTTTTTTATTAAGTATCAAATACCTTTAAATATTAGAGCAGAAGAGATAAATGTTTTAGAATTTCAGAAAATAGCTAAATTATTTTGGAGTTATTTTAAGCGGTAATAATCAAGAAAATTATTATTTTTCGGTAATGTATTAGTTTATTTAATTGTAATATTGTGCATAAATTGTGATAAAATAATCCCATAAAAGATTGTGTAAATTAAAAAAGGGGTACAATTTTTTACAGTAATTTAAGTTTATTAAAAAAAAGTTAATTTTGAAAAATTTTTAAAAAATAATAGGATGGTATGTAATGAAAATTACTGGTGTTAGAATAAAACTTAATGATAAAGAGCATCCACGATTAAAAGCTGTTTCGAGTGTTTTTATAGATGATTGTTTTGTAATTCATGGTGTTAGAATTATTCGCGGCAATAAAGGTTATTTTATTGCTATGCCTAGTTCAAGGTTGAGTACGGGAATTTTTAAAGATATAGCTCATCCCACTAATACTCATACTCGAAATATGTTAAATGAAAGAGTTTTAGAAGAATTTTATGCAAAAACTTCTGCGAATAATGTTGATTTAATCGATTCAGAACAAGTCAATGTAAAATCAGAAAATTCAAATGATGATAATAATGAACAAAACGCTAACAATAATGATTCTAATGGTGAAGAAAGTTATAATTGCGATTAATTTGGATTAATTTTTGATTTTTTCTAGTCGATAATTTATTTTTCTATTAAAAAATTTTCTAAAAAATATTTATTTTAATGATTTTTTATTTAAACATTGGAAAAATATATAAATTATTTTTTAAGTTTATATATTTTTCTTCTCATTTTATAAGGGGTTAATGGTATTTATATTTTGAAACAACGTTCTAGTATTCATAATTCTGATAAAAATGTCCAAAAGCGTTTTGATTCAGGTTACAAAAATAATTCTAAATATTTTTTTCTTTTTGTTTGGGGTTTGTTTTTATATTTATTCTGCTTTGTTCCGGTAGTAGTATTTAAAGTGTTTAATTTAAATGATCATAATTTTTTGCTATTTAAACAAATTATTACTTTATTAATTTTGGGTTGTACAGGTTATCATGTTATTGTTGAAGGTTTATTAGATACTTATTATGATACTAAGAAAAATCGTAAATTTACACCAAATATACACATTTTAATGTTATTAGGAGCTTTAGGAGCTGTTTTTTTACATAATTTTAATGAAGCTATTTTATTAATTATTATTTTTGCAACTTCGAATTTTTTAGAGGAATATATAGAAACTAGAAGTCATAAAGAAATTAGAAATCTTTTAAAAATGGCTCCCACACAAGCTCGTTTAATAGATGTTAATGGTAATTTTACTTTAATAGAAGTAGAGAAATTAAATATTGGAGATGAAGTTATTGTTTTAAGTGGTGATCAAATTCCTTCTGATGGTATAGTAATTTCCGGTAATTCTTGTGTTGATGAATCTAATATTACTGGAGAAAGTATACCTGTTGATAAAAAACAAGGAGATAAAGTTTATGGTAGTAATATCAATCTTAATAATACTTTAATTATTAAAATTACTGCTAATACCGATCAAAATTTATTTGCTCGAATTATTAAATTATCTCATGAGTTGAAAAATAATGTTTCTAAAAATGCAACTTTAATTAAACGTTTAGAACCAGTTTATGTAACGAGCGTATTGTTAATATCTTTTTTAATTTTAGTTTTTTTCCAAATGATTAATTTTATTAAAGGTTTTGAATATTATTTGTTTAATCAAATTTTTGAAAAAATTATAGTTTTTTTAACTGTCGCTTCTCCTTGTGCTTTAGTTGTTGCTGATATTCCGGCTACTTTGTCTGCTATTTCTTATTTAGCTAAACAAAGAATTTTATTAAAAAATGGCAATGCTTTGAGTTTTTTAGCTAATATTAAAATTATTGTTTTTGATAAAACTGGAACTTTAACAATTGGTCAACCCATAGTGAAAGAATTTTTATTTGATAGTTTTTCGGATGAAGAGATTAAAAGTAAATTTTTAGCTATTTTTTATCATATGGAAAAAAAATCAAATCATCCTTTAGCTAGATCGATTACAAAATATTTAAAAAGTTTTTTCGTTACCGAAGATCAATTAAATAATAACTATCAGGATATAGAAGTAAATAATTTGATTGGAATAGGCGTTGAGTCTTTTTATCAAGGTAAACATTATAGAGTGGCTAAATATAGCGATTTAAATAGCTATTCATCAGATAATAAAATTTCTATCTCTCCGATATTAGAAGATAAAATAAATTTATTTTTAAATGATGGTTATACTGTACTTTATTTTAGTTGTGATAATACTGTTTTAATGGTTGTAGCAATTTTTGATGTTTTGCGTCCAGAATGCTCGAATATAATAAAATATTTTCAAAATAATAATATTAAAACAGCAGTTTTAACTGGAGACAATTATAAAACAGCTCAAAATGTGGCAAGTTATTTAAATATAGATTATGTTTTTGCAGAATGTTTGCCAGAAGATAAGTTATTACAAATAAAAGAATTAAAAAAACGTTATGGAGGTGTAGCTATGGTGGGAGATGGTGTTAATGATGCTCTTGCTTTAGCTAATGCTGATGTAGGGATTGCTTTACAAGAAGGCGTTGATGCAATTGCAGATATCGCAGATATTGTTTTAATGAAAAATAATTTAATTAAAATTATTCAGGCTCATAAAGTAGCTGTTAGATTGAATAATATAGTTTGTCAAAATATGATTTTTGCGATTAGTGTTATTATTATTTTAACTATTAGTAATTTTTTTACTAGTTTGTTTTTACCATTTGCGGTTTTTTTACATGAAATTAGTACTATTTTAGTTTTGTTAAATGGTTTGAGAATGTTAAAAAATTAATTTTTTAAATTAAATAAATTAATTTAAATAAAATTCGTTTATTTTTATGTTTTTTCATTAATATTTAAAATATTGGTGGTCGCCGAAGAGGTCTAAATTTTGTGCTATCTAACCAATAAGCTAGGGCAGATGATAAATCCTGAAAGGATATGGTCGGTCAGGAAAACGAAAGAATGTTAGATTATATCAGACCATAAAAGCGGGTTGTGACAAAAGCAAATTAGTCAAGAAGATACCGCCACCGAATCATTTCATGGAGAAGCCTAAAATGGTCTAAAAAGGAAATCGATGTAATATTAAATCTGTCTTGTAAATTGCTTAATCGAACGGTCCAGAGTCTATTAGTATATAACTAAGATACTGAGTAGTTTATCACTTAACCAACCTGGAATCAGCTTCCCAAAAAAGAAAACACTTCCCCTAAGGAACCAAGGTTGATATTTAGCGTAACTTGAATCCTAAAGGCTCTAGTTATTATTAAATAAATTGACTAATAATGAGATTAAAGTCATTATAGGCCCGAGGATGAGTGACTTCTTAGTAAATCGGATAATTAAAATTAAAATTATCTCTATAATAAAAAATCTTACACGATTTGAACTATTTAAGGCAATACAAAATTTATTGTTATTTTAATAACGATAGTCTTCATCATAGAAAATTATACGATTAGAATGAACAATTAACTAGCTGCGACATAACTTTAGTCTTCATGAGAAGATAAATTATGGAAATCCGGATGCTGAGAAACTTGCTCGTCCGGTTTTAATGTGGGGTATTTATATATAATTAAAATTATCCTATATGGATAAATTATATTTGCGTTTCGATCTCAGAATTTTTTTCTTTCTAATCTATATTATAAAAAAAGGAGTAAAAAATATTAAATGGCTAAATGTTATTTAACGGGTAAAGCTGTTTTATGTGGTAATAAACGTAGTCATGCTATGAACGCTACTAAAAGAAAATGGAAAGCTAATTTGCAAAAAATCCGTATTATCGATGATCAAGGCAAAGTTAAAAAAGTTTTTATTTCTGTTCGTGCCTTGAAAAAAATGAATTTTCAAAGAATATAATTTTTTTGGATATTATATATGTTTACTGAATTAAAAAATATTTAATTTATTTTAAAGAACATAATATAATTAGAATGGGCGCCAAAGAAGCCTAAATTTCGTGCTATTTAACCAATAGCCAGGGCAGATAAATCCTGAAAGGATATGGTCGGTCTAACAAACGAAAGAATGTTAGATTAGAGCAGACCATAAAAGCGGGTTGCGACCAAAGCAAATTAGTCAAGAAGACGCCGCCACCAAATAATTCACATGGAGAAGCCTGCAATGGCCTAAGAAGGAAAATAGATGTAATCGCGAAACCTGTTCCGGAAGTTGCTTAAACGAACAGTCCAGAGTCTATCAATACAAACCGTAAGTATTGGGTAGTTTATCACCTAACCAACCTGGAATCTTACCATTTATTAGAATGGTCACTTCCCCTAAAGAATTAAGGTAGAAATTTAGCGTAACTTGGAGAATCCTAAGACTAAGTAATTAAATTTATCAATCAGGAAATCAAAGCCCTGATAGTTAAGGATAAAGAATCTGCTTAGTAGTCGTAAGAGTAAACCTAGTTTTGGAATAAGCTAGCTAATCGTCTTACCAAGAAGAGAGTTAACCACTCTTATAGGGCGAAAGCAGAAAGTAATTTATTGTTTATTCATGGCAAGAGATCTATGAAGTATTAGTATCGCAACTTCTTCGGATAATGAATAAAATTCCTGACCAATCTTTAAAACAATATATATTAAAACAAGAACTCAAATGGGCAATGAACTACTTAATTAATACTTATCTCGCGTTTAATCCGGTTGCTTACCAATAATGGGACAGGAACACCAGAAATAGACAGGAAAACAATTAATGATATGGCTTTTAAACAAATTAAAGAAATATCACCAAAAACATGTTCACAACCAATATAACCCGAAATCGGTTAAAAGAGTTCACATTCTGAAGGGAAAGGGTAAATCTAGACCACTCAGAATCCTGATCATTTAAGATAGAACTATATACAAAAAGTTCTGGAACAATTATTAACTCCCTGCTTTGAAAACCTCTTCTCGGAATGAAGTTTTGGATTTAGATCCAAGAAATCTGGGTTGGACGTGATAAAACGAATAAAACAAAGATTCAAGGTTATTGACTACCTGTTTAAAATTGGCATTGAAGTTTTTAATACCCATTAATCATGACATCCTCCATAAAAGGCTTCACAAGTACATTCGCAAGGAGAAAGTACTCAAAACCATTTAAGGATGGCTACAAGCAGATATCAATATTTTTATGGCAGGGGATCTTAGTCAACTAATGTATTTAAATTACATCGCTGAATACAGTTGTTTAAAGATACTAGCGAATTAATGAAAACTAGAAATCCGAATAAAACTCAACTATCCATCCGGATGGGGAATAAAATATAACTTATAATCCAAAAAGATAAGAGTTGAATATTAGGACAGTTTCTCTTGGGAAAGAATTAAAAAAATGAGGAACTACAAAGGAGAAATAACCGAAATAGTTATTAATCCCAATCTTGTCCAAGGATGAACCAGAGATTAACTGATAGGCTAAATAGCACAAAAATGTGAAGTCGGCTCATTAGAAAAACAATCCCCCCTGGAAATTCATCATGTCCTGTCTTGTAAACTACTATGATTGAGTATTCTAGAGGATATCGATAATTATGGTATTAAATAGTTTTTCAATAAAATTATAAAAAATTAACAACTAATTAGCGATGATACAAAATTAGTTGAATTAAAAAGATAAATTAAGATAATGTGGATGGTGAGAAATTTTACTCGTTCGCTTTAGAATAAGGATTGTTTGTAATAGATAATCGGAATATAATATTTAATATGATTATCTATTACAAAGAATCTATCTTTATAATATAATAAAAAAATAAGGAGTATATGTAAAATTATGAATTTTTTCAAAAATATTGTGTTAATAGTTAAAATAAGTGCAGCTATGTTAGGTTTTAAAACGGTAGATTTTTTTCGAGATGAAGTAAATGCGAAATTAGCACCTTTAAGACAAGAAATAAAATTATCTTATGAAAAAGGACAATTAAATAAAAACTTGGAAAGTATTAATTTATCACCTCGAGAAATATATATGATATTAAATGAAAAAAATATAAATAATTTATCACCACAAAAAATAGATAAAATGTTAAAAAATGTCGATCATATAATGACTAAAAATATAGATAATATAAATTGGGAAATAATAAATGATATTGTAAATGATGCTGATTTTGAAACTATACAAAAATGGAATTTAATACTTAGAGAATATAACTTTTATAAACATTATCTGGAAACAAATAAGATATTTAATAATTAAAGCGAAATATCGTTTATAAAATGAGAGGTTTCTATAATTATAAGTCGATAACCTATAAAATATTTCAGGTTAAGATCGCCAAAGATGCCTAAATATTTGTGTTATTTTACCAATCACTAGTGAAATGATAAATACTGCAAGGGTAAATAACGGTTCCCGAAAGGGAATCATCAGGTATTATAACAATTCTTAAAAGCGAGTTGTGACGAAGTAGTTATTCAAGAGGATTTTATCACTGAGTAGTTCTAAGGGTAGGCCCGAAATGACTTAAGAAGTAAAGCAAATATAATCCCATAACCTGTCTCGTAAACACCTCACTGAACCTTTATTTTGTTACAACTAGTTATTGTGTTCATCATGATTAAAGATAATTAATTGTTGCTTTCGGTAGTGTTTTATAGTAAGTGGTTTGGTTTTTTACACCAATAATAATAAAAATGTTGTTTAATTTTGAATAATTTTAAAATTTGGATAATTTTGAAAATTTTTTGATAAATTTTAACTCAAGGAATCAAGGTAGATGGTAAATCAGAATGGTTCAGGAAAATCAACTTTATTAAGATGTTTAAATTTATTAAATAGACCAGATTCAGGAAAAATATTTTTTAATAATTATAATCTTCTAGATCCTAATACTTCCTTAACTAATTTAAGAATACAA
>NZ_JAOSIQ010000019.1 GCF_030586845.1 Candidatus Phytoplasma bonamiae
GTTTATTTTTATTATATTTGGTTGTTTTAATCAGTGGTACCCTTTTAGTAGAGCAGGTTTAAAAGAGGAGGGGTCTTGGGGTTGTGATTAAAAATTAACATTTATTTAATTTATATCATCATTCTTTTTGGAACACTCTGGTTTATCAATTGAATGTTTATTATAATTATTTTTACTTAAATTAATATATTGAAGTTCATTATCTGATGAATCATCTTTATCATCTTCTGTTATAGAAATTATATTTTGCCGAGAATTTTCAGGTTGATCATTATCGGTTATTAATAATTGATTATTATTTTTTCTTTTATTGTATTTATTGATTTCTGTTGTAATGCATTTTTGTTTATGTAAAAGTTCTTCTTTTTTATCGTTAACCAGGATTAAACTTGTTAATTCATTTTGTATTATTAATTCTTCTTTTATATACAAAATATATTCTTGGTCATTAAAAATTTCGTTATTATTATTACTATTTTTACCCATGGCCATAATTGGATTGTTATGAAATATTAATAATAGTCCTAAAAAAATAAATAAACAAAGACTGATTATTTTAAATTGATTTGGTAATTTAAACATTAATTAAATCTCCTTTAATTTTTATTCCTGGAATTTTAATAATATATTGACAGTTGCTATTATTTTGTTACTAGTCAGAGCTGGTTTTTTTATTATTTTTAGTTTCTTTTACTTTATCGTTATTATGTTTATCTTTAAAGAGAGATAAAGTTTGACAGACAGGATTGAAGTGCAAGTGGAAACGGGTTAATTCAGAATCAATATCTTCAACAAAAGCTTCATCAAGATAGTATTTTTGGCCTTTGGTTAAGAAGTTTTTAGGGCCTTTGTATTCTAGGATTAAGTAAATTCGTAACCTCTTATTTTTTGACTTGTTTATATTTTAACTTAAAAAACTGAAAAAAATATTTTTTTATTATTCTAATAATTCGTTATTTTTTAAAAAAGTGCATTTTTTTTATTTGGTTAACAACTTTTTTAATTGTTGTATTAAATACATAATAAAAGGTTAATTTTTTAAACTTTTTTCAAATGTAAAAAAAAGAAATTCAACAAATTTAACGCATTTGAAAAGAGTAAAAAAGCAAAATAACCCAAAATTGGTATCTTTATTATTAATTACTTAAAACAATGTTGTGTAGCAAACAGGATGTATAAGCGTATATATAATTATAAGTATGGAAGTAAATTACAACATTTATTTTATAAACGAAGTGAATTTTATTGTTTATTATTTATTTGTGGATTTATTTAATACAAATATTATTATATAATTATTGATGGTTATAAAAGGAGATATTCATAATCAAATTATTAAATGAATATATCTTGATCTAATTTTACAAAGGTAATAGAAATGAATAGATAAATTTTATTTCCTTTAAATAATTTAATAATCAAATAAAAAAAATTCAATGAAATATTTTATAAATATTTATATTAAAAAAATAATGAATAAAAAAATAATTTTTATTTATACATATCATAAATAAATATTGTATTTATAATAAAAAATAATGTATCAATTAACATAAGTTTTATTATTATGCTTGATTTAACTGAGAAAAGAAATTATAAAAATTAAAAATATTAATTAATAAATACTTAGTAAAAACAATCAAAAAAGTATTATAATTAATAATTATATATTTGAATAGTTATTTATTGTGTTTTATTGTGTTAAAAAGTTTGAAACGAAATATTATAGTTCTTTAAAAAATTTTAATATTTGAAAATAATGATGCCAAAAATATAGTTTAACAATATAAAGCGAAAGGTATTAATTCTAGAAAATATTCGATAATAATAAATCTAAAGGAAGCTTGAATATGTTTTTAATTAATAATTTATGGAATCAATTGAAATTTTTTGGAGTTTTTTTAGCCGGATTTGGTGCCGGAGGAATTACTTTTTCTCTGGTTTATTTATTTTTTATCGTTAAGAACTTTAATAAAAATTTTAAAATTTCTTTTCATGAAGCAGAAGATTTGAAAGAAAATGAAAAAGTAAATAAATTAATTAAAAAACATCAATTAACTTTTTTGGAAAAAACCCAACAACATCCTCAAAAGTATATGGACATATTGTTCCGAGAAATACAAAAATTAACTTTAGAAATTGCAACTATTTTTTATCCAAAATCCACTTCTCCCTGTTTAGAATTGAATTTAGGAGAAACTTTATTATTAATAGAATATTTACATAAAAGAATTGATATTTTATTTCAAAATAAAATTTTATGTATTTTTAAACGTATGACTTTGCGACAAATTATGGTTTTAAAATACAAACTAATAAATAAAAAATATTTACACAAAATTAAAAAAACTAATAAAATAATGAATTTTTTAAGTAATTCAGTTAATTTAATTAATCCTTTTCATTGGGCTAAAAAATTGTTTTTACAGCGTCTTTATCATGTTTTATTAGATAAAATTGGTTTAGCTATTATTTTAATATCTGGAGAAGAAGTATATAAAGTTTATAGTAAAAAAATTTTTGTGCCTGACCAAGATTTAAAATTATATTTACAAAATTTACAACAAGAACTAGATAAAAATAATAATAAATAATATAATTTAGATATTTATTATTTTTTATGAAAAAATTATTAAGAAGAGTAATATAATGAGTAAAATTTGTATTCAATGGTTTCCCGGTCATATGAAAAAAACTTTTAAAGAAATATCTCAATATTTAAAAATAATTGATTTAATTTTAGTCATTTTAGATGCCAGGATACCTTATTCAAGTGTTAATTGGGAATTATTAAAAACCTTTAATAATAAACCTTTTTTATTATTGTTAAATAAAATATCTTTAGCTGATATGTCTAATATAAATATTTTTAAAAAATTTTTCGAAAATCATAAAATACCATTTTTATGGATTGATTCTAAAATAAAAATAAATATTCATCAAATAAAACCTTATATTTATAGAATTTTAAAAATGAAAAATCCTTTTTGGAAACATAAAATTTTAAAATTAATGATTACTGGTATGCCTAATGTTGGTAAATCCACTTTTATTAATTGCTTAGCTAACAAAAAAATGGTTAAAACAGCTAACATACCAGGTATTACTAAGCAAATGCAATGGATTAAAATAGGCCCCAGAATGAAATTATTAGATACTCCTGGGATTTTATATCATAAATTTAACGATCCTCGTATTGGTTATAATTTAGCTATTTGTGGTTGTATTAAATCTACTTTATATCCTAAATTACCTATTGTAGAATATTTATTAACTTATCTTAAAAAAAATTACTATCAAAATTTGCAAAAATGTTTTAAATTAAATGAACAAGAATTAGAATTACCAAATTTATGGTATAAAATAGCTCAAAAAAATCTTTATTTAACAAAAAATAAAATTCTTGACGAAAATAAAGTTTTAGATATGATATTGTATAAAATTTCTAATGGTTTTATAGGTCCGGTTAATTTTGATTTACATTTATCGCATGATTTCGTCAAAGAGGTTTAAATATTAATTTATCCAATAAATTAATATTGCTGCTGGTAATAAACACTAAAAAGGTCGAGCGAAATTCCTAAAAAATAAAATAATTAGGGATTATAACGGTTTAACGGGTTATACGATACAAATTACCCAAGGACAGTCAGTTATAATAATAATTCCTAAAAAGCCTTAGAAGACAAAGTAAAAATCACATAATTAAAGAAAACCTGTTTCTTAAAATTACTATATGCAAGCATTTCAGAAGATATATAGATATTTATAATAGGTATTGAATAGCTGTTCGATTCAAAAAATCCTAAATATCACCGTTTTAACATCGGTCAATTCTTCTTAATAATTAAAGTCGATATCTATAATAATTCGGAAAATAATCCTCAAGGCAGAATTATTAAATTAAGTCAATAATGAAATAAAAACCATTAGAGCTCCTAAAGACAAAGCTACTTCTTATTAGTCAAAGGACTGAATTTATTCAGAATGATAAAGAGACACATAGTCTCAAGATGAAGAATAACGATCTTGATAGGGCATAATAAGTCATTAATTTATGATTTATTGATAATATTTTTGTGGTTTGGCATAGAGGGGCCTGTTAATAGTTAATTAAATAACTAATTTATTTATTAAAACGCAAATAATTTATTAATTTTATATATATAATCATTTAAAATTTATAAATTATAATATAAATTTTTGTTTTCAACTTAACAAATTTCTTTGAGGAGAATTTTAATTATGAAATCGCAAGTAATTATTGTAGAATCACCTTCCAAAGCTAAAACTATTAGTAGTTTTTTTGATAATAAAATTTTAGTTTTATCTTCGAAAGGTCATATACGTAATTTATCTTTAAAAGGTAAAGATAATTTAGGAATTGATATTGATAATAATTTTAAGCCTGATTATTGTATTATCGAAGATAAAGAAGCTATAGTTCAAGATTTGATTTCTAAAACTAAAGATAAAGATGTATTCATAGCTACTGATTTCGATAGAGAAGGCGAAGCTATCGCATGGCATTTAGCTCAAGTTTTAAAATTAAATCCATCAGATAAAAATAGAATTTTTTTTAGTGAAATTAATAAAAATGTTGTTATTAAAGCTTTTAATAATCCTGTATTAATTAATAAACGTTTAGTAGAATCGCAAGAAACTCGTTTAATTTTAGATAAAATTATTGGTTTTAAATTGTCTTCTTTAGTGCGTCGCATTCGTTCTAAATCAGCAGGACGTGTTCAATCTGTAGCTTTAAAACTTATTGCTGAACGCGAAAAAGAACATAACGAATTTGTTCCTGAAGAATATTTTTTAATTAAAGCTATTTTTGAAAGTTTTACGGCTAATTTAATAATGAATCCGAAAAAACCTAAAATTAAATCGGAAGAATCAAATCGAATTATAAATCAATTAAAAGATAAACAATTTTATTTACAAGACGTAATTAAAACTCAAATCTTAAGTAAACCGCCTAAACCATTTATTACAGCTACTTTGCAACAAGAAGCATTTAAATATTTAGGAATGAACTCTCGTAAAACTATGATAGTTGCTCAAAAACTTTACGAAGGTGTGAAAATAAATCGAGAAATCATAGGATTGATTACTTATATGCGTACTGATTCTTATTATATTTCTAAGGAATTTTTGAGAGAAGCAAGAAGATTTATTTCTGAAAAATTTGGTTCTTCTTATGTGAATAATATTTTAAGTACTTTTTCTGAAAATAATCCAGAAGCTCATGAAGCTATTCGAATTACTGATATTAAAAAAACTCCTCAAGAAATTAAAAATTATTTAAATAAAGATGAATTATCTTTATATACTTTAATTTATCAAAAAACTATTTCTAGCTTGATGAGTGCAGCAATTATTGACAAAAAACAGTTTATTTTTGAAATAGAAAAATATTTATTTCAAGCAGAAGGTTATCAAATAATATTTGATGGTTATTTCAAAACAGCAGCTCATTCTCATTTTAAAGAAATTTTATTGCCAGATTGGGAAAAGCAAAAATATTATTTACCTCAAAAGGTAATAGCGAAATCTCAAATGACTTTACCACCGCCTCGTTATAATGAAGCCTCTTTAATTAAAAATTTAGAAAATTTACAAATTGGCAGACCTTCAACTTATTCTCATATTATTGAGACTTTAAAAAGTAGATATTATGTTGAAATTAAGGATAAAAAAATGATTTGTACTCAACGAGGTTTAATTACAAATGAAGTTTTAATGAAATTTTTTAATTCTTTTATTAATGTCGAATATACAGCTCATATGGAATCACAATTAGATAAAATCGCTAATGGTCAAGTAGATAAAATTACTATTTTAAAGAAATTTTATGATGATTTTATTAAATTATTTATATATGCCGATAATAATATTAAAAATATGGAAAATATTACTACAAAACAAAAATGTTCTGTTTGCGGAGATTTTATGGTAGAGCGTTATGGTAAATATGGTGTTTTTTTAGGTTGTAATTCTTATCCTAAATGCCTAAATTCAGATCTCGATCAAAGAAAGAAAAAATCTCTAATTTTAACAAATCAAAATTGTTCTGTTTGTGGTTCTTTTATGGCAGAACGAAATAGTAAATATGGTAAATTTTTAGGTTGTAGTTCTTATCCGAAATGTAAACAAATTATTTCTTATAATAAAGATAATAAATTAAAAAATAAAGAAGAAGAAGAATAGTGATAATCATTATATGAAAAAACTAATTTACATAAATTTATAAAATATATTAATTGATAATTTTTATTTATGTATATATCATTCAAGGGAAATAAATAACTTATGTTTAATTTTTTTAAAAAAATTTTTCAAGAAAAAATTCAAAAGAAAAAAAATTTTTTTGCCAATTTAAACACTTTGCAAGAAGAACAAATATCTGAATGGGCGAAAAAAATTAAATTAAAAAACAAATTAACTGAAAATTTATTGGATGAATTAAAAATTTTATTAATTAAATCTGATTTAGGTATAGAATCTACTCAAAATTTAATTAGTCAAATGCATAAAAATATTTCATCTGAAATTTTATCTCAACCCAAATATTTTTTAAATTTTTTAAGAGATCAATTTTTATTATTTTATAACTCAAATAATGCAAAAAATGTAAAAAGTAATATTTTAACTCAAAAACCACAAGTTTATCTTTTTGTAGGAGTTAATGGGTCTGGAAAAACCACTACTATTGGTAAATTAGCCACTAAATTGACGGAAAAAAATCAAAAAGTTTTATTAATAGCGGCAGATACTTTTCGTACTGGAGCCGTAGAACAATTGAAAAGTTGGAGTAATATTTCTAAAAGTATTTTTTTTTCTAAAGCTAATAGTCAACCAGCAAGTGTCATTTTTGAAGGTCTGAAGTATGGTGAAAATCAAAATTCTGATATTATTTTGTGTGATACTTCTGGAAGATTACAAAATAAAGATAATTTAATGAAAGAATTAGCTAAAATAGATAGAGTTATTAAAAAATATAATCCTCAAGCTCCGCATGAAATTTTTTTAATTTTAGATGCCATGACAGGACAAGAAGCTTTAAAACAAGTAGAATCTTTTAATAAACTTATTTCGGTTACTAGTGTTATTCTTACTAAATTTGATCATTTTTCTAAAGGAGGATTAATTTTAGCTATTAAACATTTATACCAGTTAGAAACTAAATATATAGGTGTCGGAGAGAAATCCAATGATTTATTAGAATTTGACATTCAAAATTATGTTAATTGTTTATTTGAAAATTCATAAAAATTAAATATACATAATCATTATTTCAAATAAAATAAATATTTGTTAACCAAAATATTTACTAAATAAAAAGGAGTTATTTATGAATTTTTTAAGCAAAAGTGTTCAAAAAATAATTAATAAAATTGGTAATAAAAAATATATTCAACAGGATGATATTGATAATATCATGCAAGAGATCAACCCCGCTTTATTAAAGGCAGATGTTGATTATGAAGTAGTAACGAAATTTAATGAACTAATTAAACAACAAACTTTAAATATGCAACTTTTAAAAGGTTTGACTCCTCAACAACAAGTTGTTAAAATTATTCAAAATACTTTAACTAGTATTTTAGGAAATAAATCTTTACCTTTAAACTTACAAGAAAATAAATTAAATATTTTTTTATTAATAGGGATGAAAGGCAGTGGTAAAACGACTGTTGCAGGTAAGTTAGCTTTTTTCCTAAATAGAAAAAAAAATAGTAAAACTTTATTAATTGCAGCAGATTATCATAGACCTGGTGGTATTCAACAATTACAACAAATCGGCCAAAATATAGAGATCGATGTTTACAACGATAATAATACAAATGATTCTTTAGGAGTTATTTTAAATGGTATTGATTATGCTAAAAATAATCATTTTCAAGTTGTTATCATTGATACTACCGGATTTTCTCCTGAAGATACAGCTAGTATAGATAATTTATCTTTAATTAAAAAAAATATTAAACCAGATGAAACGTTTATTGTTATAGATGCTTTAGGAGGTCAACAAATATCAGGTAAAATTAAAAAAATTAATGATAAATTACCATTGACAGGGGTAATTATGACGAAAATGGATGCTAAAACCTCAGGTGGTTTAATTTTATCTATTAGGTACATTACTCAATTAGCTATTCGTTTTATTTCTAGTTCAGAACAACATAATGATGATAATTTTGAGCTTTTTTACCCTGATCGAATAGCTTCTAGAATTTTAGGAATGGGTGATTTATCTACTTTAATAGAAAATATAGAATCCAAAATAGATCCTAAACAAAACGCCGAATTAATAGATAAATTGTTTCAAGATAATTATAATTATTATGATTTGCAAAAACATTTAAATTTAATTAAAAAAATGGGGTCATTTCAAAAAATTTTAAATTTTATTCCTGGAATTAGCAATAAAATCTCGAATTTAAATATTTTAGACAATAATATAATTATTAAATTCGAAGCTATTATCCAAAGTATGACGCATAAAGAAAGATTAAATCCAGATTTAATTGCTAATAATAATCGTCGTCGTCATCGCGTTATTAAAGGTTCTGGTACAACTTATCAAGAAATAAATTTATTGATTGATTTTATAGAAAAACAAAAAAATTTAACTAAACAAATTGATAATAAAAATTTTAAAAAGGATTCGACGACAGATTATCAAGATTTGATAAATAAATTTTTAAATTCAAAATAAATATTTTTTTAATTAATAGGGATGATCAAAGTTATGAAACATTTAATTTTAGTAGATGGGCATGCACTTGTTTTTCGCGCTTATTATGCTACTGCTTATAAAAAGAAAAATAAAAATAATATTGAAAATGAAAATAACAATAATTTAAATAAATTTAATGCTTTAATGATTTTTATTAATATGTTTGAAAAAATTTTAGAAAAAACCCAAAATCATATTTTAGTTGCTTTCGATACGCAAGGTAAAACAAAAAAAAAAGAAATTTATTTAGATTATAAAAAAGGACGTCCTCTTATACCTCAATTATTAATAGATCAAATTGTTTTGGTACAGGAATATTTAAAAATTTCTGGAGTTAAATATCATTATCAAATAGGGGGCGCCAAAGAGGCCTAAATTTCATGCTATCTAACCAATAGCCAGGGCCGATAAACCCTGAAAGGATATGGTCGGTTTATCAGACGAAAGAATGATAGATTATAGCAGACCATAAAAGCGGGTTGC
>NZ_JAOSIQ010000002.1 GCF_030586845.1 Candidatus Phytoplasma bonamiae
TTAACATTTTAGCAATATCATTATTTTTATAAATAGGTTGATAATTTTCCTTAACATTTCCATAAGGAATCCTGTAACTGAAACGGATAATTTTAAATTCTGCTTGACTTAAGGTTTTTTTTAATTTCTTCATCAAAAATTCATGTTTTACTTCTCTTAACCAGTATTGATGAGGGTTTAGAATTTTAGAAAATGTTAAAGGGGCGGTTTCTTCCATTAATTCTTTGTTGTCCGATTTTCTTTCTTCTTTCGCTTTTCTTTGGGGGATTGAAGGAATATGACTTTTTCTAATTAATTCTCTTAGATCAGATTTTATGATCTTAATTGCATAATTCAGAAATGAATATCCAATATCTTCATATTTTTCAAGAGCTTTTACAATCCTAATATCCCTTCTTGAAAGAAATCTGGTTTTTCGATTACTTTAGGAGAATATTGAAAACTATGTACTATTTTCCAAACAAATTCTTCATAATTTTTAATAATTTCATCTCTGAGTTTAAGATTTTTTTTGTCTTTTAAAAAAAGAGTAAGTAACTTTTCTGTTTCTCTTGTTTTAGCTTTTTTTAAAAATACTTTTTTGATCATTTTTTTCTCCCTACCATATTTTTAGGAAGGGTTATCTTTTTTTAAAAAACAAAAAAAGACCAATTTTAAAATTGGTCTTGATTATTAATTCTTTGCTTTATTTTTTATTCCGTGTTATCGATGTAACCTCTTTATTTGGTTGTGTAGTGAATGGGGAGCAGTGCGTTTAAAATAAAGTTTTTTTAAAAAATAAAATTACTTTATTCATATCAAGATTTTTAGGTTTTAAATTGCCTTGATTATTTAAAAACATAAAATTATCACAGTACCATTTTTTTAAATATCGATAAATATCTAAAGATAATGAATCATATAAATTACTTTGATTATCGATAAATAATAAAGATTTAAAAATTATATACCATGAGATATTTCTATTTTGAGGCAAAAAACCTTTTAATTCCCATTGCAAACAACATTCTAAAATGAATAATAAATCTGTATTAATGATTGTATAATCATGATTTCGAGAATAAAAATCATGAAAACTATTAACATAATGATGTCTTTGATTCATTTCTAAAACCCATTTACGAATAGACAAATTAAAATAATTGCGACCTAAATCTAAAAAAGGCTGCATAGCTTTATTTTTGACATTTTTATTTAAACAATAATCATACATACCAAATTCTTTTCTTAAAGCACATAAAGAAATATCAGGAGCGTACGGGTATAATTCATAAGGTATTATTCTCATTTGCAATCCTTTGTAAATAATTTAATTTAATTTATTATTATATCAAAAATAAAGATAAAATATTTTTAATTTTATTCATTCAAATAATGAAAATTTTTTATATATAAATTAAAAAATATACCTAATTAAAAAATATTTTTAAATTTTCTTTTTCCAAACGCTGAAAAACTTTATCTTTCCTAGGGAATACATTTTTACTTTCGGTAATACCAAAAAATGTTAAACTTTCAAAAGTATTTTTTTCCGATCGAATCTGATCTAAAATATATTTAGCTGTAGTAGGTAAAAAAGGTTGTAGCAAAACACCAATAAAACGTAAAATTTCTATTGTATTATATAAACAATAATTTAATTTATTCATATTCTGAGAACAATTATTTTTAAATAATTCCCATGGCTTCATTAAATCAATATATTTATTTCCATAACGAGCTAAATTCATAATATGTTCAATGGCTTCAGATATTTTAAAATCTTTCATACATAAACGAATATTTGGTAACACTGAAATAGCGAAATTTGATAATTTTAAACCCAATTCATCTTCAAAATTATTAACTTTAATAACTTGGTTATCACAATATTTTTGTAACATACCTAAAGAACGACTTAATAAATTACCAATAGTATTTATCAAATCCGTATTATAACGTTCAAACATTAAATCATAAGTTAAACAACCATCAGAAACATATGGAATTTCATGTAAAACAAAATAGCGAATAGCATCGATAGGAAAAATTTTATTTAAATCATCCACATAAATTACATTTTGAGTAGATTTAGACATTTTTCGGTCATTAAATAAAACCCAAGGGTGAATTAAAAATTGTTTAGGTAAAGGCAATTTTAAAGCAAATAAAAAACTCAAATAATAAATTAAATGGAATCTAACAATATCTTTACCTATGATTTGCAAATCAGGTGGCCAATATTTAACTAAATTTAAATGATCATACCATAGTTGAGAATCATTTTTACTAGGCTCTTCTAATAAACTTGTAATATAATTGCTTAAAGCATCAAACCAAACATAAGTAATATGCGAAGAATCAAAAGGAAAGGGAATTCCCCATTTAAAAGAAGTTCTTGAAATCGATAAATCTGCTAAAGGTTCTTTTAATAAATTTAAAATTTCTTTTCTACGTGCAAATGGCTTAATTAAATCAGGATGATCTTTTAAATATTCTAAAACAATAGATTGATATTTGGATAATTTAAAAAAATAAACTTCTTCTTTCATCCAAATTGGAGTTTCACCGCTAGGCAATTTCTTATCAATTAAATCTTTATCAGAAATATAACTTTCTTCAGCAATAGAATACCATCCTTGATAGACACCTAAATAAATATCTTTTTGTTTAAATAATTGATCTATAAATTTTTGAACATATTTTTTATGTTTTTCATCAGTGGTACGGATAAAATAATCATATTGAATATTGACAGATACATAAATACGTTTGATTTCATTAGAAATATAATTAACATATTCTTGAGTGGACATCTTATTTTGCACAGCTTTATTTTCTATTTTTTGGCCGTGTTCATCCGTTCCTGTTTGAAAAAAAACAGAATATCCTTCCATTTTTTTAAAACGCGATATGGCATCTGCCAAAATCATTTCATAAACATTACCTATATGAGGCAAAGCTGAAGTATATACTATCGAAGTAGTAATAAAAAATTTATCTTTTTGAGACATATCAAATAATTTTAATCACTCCTTAAATTCTAATTTATCCAATTTTATCTGGAATTGATGATAAATTTGTTTTTTAGATATATTGCGTTCTCTAGATAAAGATCTCAAAGCTTCTTTTCGAGAATACCCTTGTTTCAATAAAAGCAAAAAATGTTCTTCCAAAGATAAATTTTGATATGGTAACAAAAATTTATTTTTATCAATAATGATGACATACTCCCCTTTTAAGGATAATTTACTTTTTTCTTTCAAAATCTCATTAATATCTCCATAAATAATAGTTTCAAACTTTTTTGTTAATTCTCTAGATAAATTAATATTTCTATTAACATAAATTTTTTGGATCAATAACAAAGTATCTAATAAGCGAAAGGGAGATTCAAATAAAATTAAAGATCCTTCAAAAAAACAATATTTTAATAAAATATTTTCTTTTTGTATTCTTTTTTTAGGTAAAAAACCTAAAAACAAAAAAGGTAAATCGAAAGTAGAAATACTAAAAGACGTTGTAACAGCAGAAGCTCCTGGTAAAGGGCAAATGCAAAATCCTGATGCTTGCACCTCGCGAACTAACAATAAACCTGGATCACTAATCAAAGGAGTACCTGCATTACTAATAAGAGCTAAATTTTTATTTTGTCGCAATAAAGATAAAACCTGAGAAATTCGTTGTTTTTCATTAAATTGATGAAATGACAATAAATTGTTCTTAAATTTATAAAATTTCAAAATTTTATAAGCTTGACGAGTGTCTTCAGCTAAAATAAAATCTACTTCTTTCAAAATATTTAAAGCTCTAAAAGTTAAATCCAACATATTACCTATAGGAGTAGCAACTAAATATAAAATGGCTTTTTTATCTTGGAAAGTTTTTTGAATGTATAACATAATTCATATCCGTCATAACTATTATTTTTTTTTAATTTCTAAAATTAAAGCTAACCAACAAAATTTATTTTCCATTTTTAAACTCATAGGTTCTAAATCATTTAAAATCTTTAACCAATTTAAAATTTCTATTTCTGGTAAAGAAACCAAGTTACTTTTTTCAAATAAAGAGCTTGGAAAATTATTCATAGTTTTTTTTGTTTTTTGATAAAATAACAAATCTAAAAAAAATTTACTTAATATAAATAAAAAATCACTAAAAAAATACTCATAATTCATTAAATTAAAAGTTTCATACAATAATTCGTTAGAAAAAGATTTTTTTTGAAAATTTTCCAAAAAAATTAAAAAAAATTTTTTTAAATTAAAAAAATAATTTTTATTCAATAAATAAATTTCTTGTTTATTCACTTCTTTTAATAAATTAAATAATATTTTATCCAAAATATCTTTTTTTAAATCAGAAATATTCGATACAGAATTTCGAGAACAAGGGTGCCAACATAATAATTGAGCTCTAGAAACAATCGTAGGTAAAACTAAATTACGATCTTCAGTTAATAAAATTCCCAAAATATTTTCATTTATAGGATTTTCTAAAAAATAAAGCAAACTATTAGCCGCATTGTAACTAATCTTTTCTATAGATTCTATAACATAAATTTTTTTTTTCTGAATTAAAGAGGTTTGTGCAAAGTAATTATACATTTCTAAAATTTGTTCTTTACCCAAAGAAATATTTTTATCATCACACAAATAATAAAAATTAGGGTAATTATTTTGTATAATCATCTTTTTTAAAATATCATCAGGTTTAACAATATCTGTTTTTAAAAATTCATAAACCAAATCTATAATTAATGTTTTTTTGGTTTTCGCATCAAAAGTAGTTTCAATCAAATATAAATGAGATAATTTTTGATCACGCATTAACATTCTAAAATATTCTATTAAATAATTCTCAGACATAAAATATTTATATATTTAATCCAAATAATTCACGTAATTTATTTAAAATAATCATATGCACTTCCTCAAAAGAAAGATTATTAGTATTAATTTTAAAAATTCTTTTCGGATATAAATGGCAAAGTTTTAAATAACCTTTTCTAATTTGTTGATGCCAAAATAATTGTTGCGCGTCAAACCCTTCTAATTTAGTTTTACTTCGGAAATATAATCTTTTTAAAATGATTTTAGGTTCCAAATCTAAATAAAAAGTAATATCTGGTAATAAATGATGAGCTAAAGGATTAATTTTTCTAATAAATTTAATACCTAATTTTCTCACATAACCTTGATAAACAAAAGAAGAATCTAAATATCGATCACAAATAACAATCTTATTATCTAATAAAGCCGGTTTAATAACTTGTTGAAGATGTTCTGTTCTATCTGCTGCATATAATAAAGATTCTGTTAAAAAATTAATTTTATTATGGGTATCAATTAAAATTTTTTTTATCGATTTAACTAAATTACAACCACCAGGTTCTTTAGTCATAATTGCTGGATAACGATTTTTAATAGTTCGAAACAAAGATAAAACATGAGTTGTTTTGCCAACGCCATCTCCACCTTCAAAAGAAATAAACATAATTTTTACCTTTAACTTCCGTATTAAAATAAAAAATAATAAATTTTAACTAAAATATAATTATTCACCTAAATATTAAAATTTATAAATTAATCCAAGATTAAACAAAAAAAGTCCAAAATAATAATAATAAATGAAAAAACAATATCAAATAATCTTGATAACTCATACAATAACAAGTTAATTTTGTACGTGAAGCTCCCAAAACATAACCTCGCGATTCCATAGCATTAGCTAAAATTGAAGATTTTTTGAAAGAAAGAACAAAAATTGGTATTAATAAAGCAATAAGATAATAAATTTTTTTAAAAATATTGTGAGTATTTAAATCAATACCTCGAGAAGTTTGTGCTTTTATTATTTTTTGAGATTCAGATAATAAAAAAGGTATAAACATATAAATTAATGATAATAACATAGTTAAAGTTTCCAAAGGAAAATTAATTTTTTTCAGAGGTTTTAAAATAAATTCCAATCCGTCGTTTATTTCCAGAAAAGATGTTGTCAAAGCAAATAAAGTAAAAACAATAAAAATCATTAAAATACGTATAATAACAAAAAAAGTTTTCCATATATAATTGGAAGATAAAAATAATACTTGAGTTTCATTAATAAACCAATTTTGAGACACAAAAACACCAGGTAACACAAACATAATTATCAAAAAAAAATAACTATAAAAACCATTTAAAAAAAAATATTTAAAAATCAAAAAAAATAAAATGATTAAACACCAAATATAAAATTTATTCCAAATTAAAATTTTAATATCATCATTTGATTTAGAAATAGTCGATAAATTGAAAATTAAACTCAATATAATTAACCAATTTAAATGCGAAAATTTATTAAGTAATTTGATCCATGAATAATGAGTTTTTTGGAATAACCAAAATATTAAAAAACAATTAACTATTAATATAATTATGTAAAAAACAATATTTACCCAATCTTTATCTATAAAATCTAATGTAAAATTTAAACTTAAAATAATTTTTAACCAACACAAAAAAATAAATATTTTAACACTAGGGTTAATTGAATATAAAAAAAAACTATTACGATATGATACTGCATTGTTTTTATAATTTTTTACTATCATATCTTTAAATTCCACCTAGATAAAATTTACGTAAATAAGATAAAAATTCCTTTTCGGAATAAACAGGATGAAAAGGAATATTAAAAGATTTTTGCATTAATTTTAAAATACGAAAAGTTTGAGGCTCATATAAGTTAAATTTATGCAATTTAAAAGTTTTAAAAAAAAATTCTTTAGAATTATCAAAAATAATATTACCTTTTTCCATAAAGATAACACGAGTAGCGTATTGAGCTACCAAATTCATATCATGAGTAATACAAATAATTGTTTTTCGTTCTATTTGATAAAGATCTTGAAAAATTTTCATTATATCTGCATAACCTTGAGCATCCAATCCTCTTGTTGGTTCATCTGCAATAATAATTTGCGGTTCCATAATCAAAATTCCTGCAATAGCAACTTTTCTTTGTTGACCTCCGGATAAATTAAAAGGAGAAGTATTTATAAAATCACTACTAATTCCAACTTTATTTAAGATTTTTATAGCTTTTATTTTTAATTCAGATTTATTTTTAATGTCAGTTGTGAAAGCAAAAAGAACATCTTTTAAAACGGTAGATTCAAATAATTGATATTCAGGAAATTGAAAAATTAAACCTATTTTCCGTCTTATATTAGTCAAAAATGTTGAAGAAGTTTTATCATTAATAATTTTATCAAAAATTTTTACTATACCCAATTTAGTTAATAATAAACCATTCATTATTTGTACTAATGTAGATTTTCCCGAACCTGTAGGGCCAACAATGGCAATAAATTCTTGATTAGGATTAATAGATAAATTAATTTTATTTAAAGCACAAACGCTATATTTAGCATAAGAAAAACTTACATCTTTAAATTGTATTGCCATAAAAAATCCTTTAATTTAGACAAAATAATAGGTGGTTGTGATAAGCAATTAAAATCCTGTTGCAATTGATAATAAAGTTTTAAAAATAAAGGTAAATTAATAAAATTATTTTTTAAAAATATTTCATCTTTCATAAAATTAATAGGAATATCTTTTTTTACAAGATTACCTTTTTGTAAAAAAATAATTTCATCACTTCGAAAAGCAAATTCCCAATCATGTGTAATAGTAATTAAAGTTATATTATTTTTTCTATGAATATCTTGAATAATATCATAAATTTCTTGAGTTCCTTGAGGATCTAAAAAAGATGTAGGTTCATCAAAAATTATAATTTTCGGTTCCATAACTAAAACAGATGCAATAGCTACTCGTTGTTTTTGGCCTCCAGATAATTCTTGAGGATTGCAATCCAATAAATGCAAAATATCTAACTTTTGAGCAATATTGAAAATCTTTTTTTTCATTACTTCGCGAGACAAATTTTGATTTTCTAATCCAAAAGCGATATCATGTTTTACGTCACAACCGATAAATTGATAATCTGGATTTTGAAAAATAATACCCATACGAGAACGTAATAAAAATAAATTTTCTTCTGTCAATGGAATATTATCAATAAAAATCCTGCCTTTTCGGATGGGCAATAAACCAACCAAAATTTTAGCCAAAGTAGATTTTCCTGAACCATTACCGCCTATAATTGAAATCCATTTTCCAGAATTAATGTAAAAATTCAAATTTTGTAAAATTTCAACTTCTTTATAACTAAAATACAAATTTTCAACACAAATCATAATCTACCTTAAAAAATCTAACATTTTTTTATATTTTCTTCGATTTTAATTCAAATTCAAAATTATTAGAATACAAAATAGAATAAAAAAATTCATAAATATTAATCAAAAATAAAAGATAAATATAAAAGATATTTAAAAATTAAACAAAACGAATAATAGCCATAGAAGCGGAATCACCGCGACGAAATTCAGTTTTAATAACACGTGTATAACCACTTAATCTATCATTATATTTAGGTGCAATTTCATTCACTAATTTACGTAAAATTGTTTGATTATTGCTCAATGTTTGATTAAAAAATAAATTTAAAGCTCTTCTATGATTAGCTAAATTTGATGTTTTAGTCAAATTAATAACCTTGTCCATAATACGGGATAATTCTTTAGCTTTTGGTAAAGTGGTAGTTATTTGTTCAGCTATTACTAAACTGGATACTAAATTCTTCAATAAAGCTTTTTTTTGAGATTTATTACGTCTTAATTTGCTAAAACTCATAATAAAAGTTTTCCTCTCTATTTAAATTTTTATAATTTATTAAAATTATTCTAGTTTATTTAACATACCAAAATGCAAATCTAAATTCTTCATTTTTGCTTTAAGTTCTTCAAAAGATTTTTTTCCTAAACTACTTAATTTAGTAATTTCCTCTTCTTGATGACTAACTAATTCTCGGACAGTAAAAATTTTAGATTTTTTTAAACTATTTAATAATCTAACTGATAATTCTAGTTGCTCAATTTTAAAATCTAAAGCATGATTGTGATGGGATTTTTCAGGTTCTTGAATAAAATTGATTTTTTGAGTTTCTTCTGATAATTCAACCAAAACAGCTAAATGATCTAATAAAATTTTAGCCGCTAAAGATAAAGCTTTTTTAGGAGTCACAGCACCGTTAGTTTCGATTTCTAAAATCAACTCTTCTTTATTACCTAACTTAGATTCTACGTTAAAAGTACTGCGAATAATAGGAGTATATATAGAATCTATAGCAATAACACCAAATTCACCACGATTATAAATTTTATTTTCTTCGGATCCTTTATAACCGATGCCTCTACGAACAGTTACTTCCATTTTTAATTTTGCATTTGAACTTAAAGTTGCTATCATATGAGAAGGATTAATAACTTTAATTCCAGCAACAGGTTTAAAATCTGCCGCTGTAACTTCCTTAGGACCTATTACATCTATTTCTAATTTTTGTTCAAAATCTTCTATAGAATCATAATCGGAACTTAAAATTACTCCTTTTAAATTTAATAAAATAGTCATTACATCTTCGGTGATGCCTTCTATAAAACTAAATTCATGTTTAACACCTTCAATTTTAACATTAACAATAGCGATTCCCGGCAAAGAAGAAATTAAAATTCTTCTTAAAGGCGTTCCTAAAGTATTACCATAAGTCGAAGATAAACATTGAATAATAAAACGACTACAATTAGAATTAGAATTTTCTTCTTCTTGAATTTGCATTATAGGTTTTAAAAATTGTAATTTTTTCATGTCAATATCCTTTTTTATCCACGAGGACGTTTACGAGGTCTACAACCATTATGAGGCACAGGGGTAGCTTCTTTAAAACATGAAACAAATAATCCTGCCTCTTTTAAAGCTAAAACAGTATCGCGGCCAAGACCAATGCCATTAAAACGAACCTCTACACTTTTAGCTCCATAAGTTTTAGTGGCTATTTCAACAACATTTTTAGCTACTTGTTGAGCAGCGAACAAATTGCTTTTACGACTACCACGGAAACCTAAATTACCAGCACTTTTTTGTACAATAGTATTACCTTGTTCATCTGTAAAATTAATAATAGTATTATTAAAACTAGTTTTAATATGAATAATTCCTACAGGAATATTTTTTTTAACTTTTTTATCTTTTTTTATTTGCTTTTTTGAAGACATAAATTAAATTATCCTCTTTTTTTGATATTATTATTTTTTTTAACTGAATCAGACAAATTTATTTGTCGATTTCTTCGGGATGTTTTGGCATTGTTACGAGTATTTTGTCCTCTTACTGGCAACCCCAAATTATGCCTTCTACCTCTATAAGAATTAATAGCTATTAAATTTTTAATATTCATTAAAGCAAGTTCTCTTCTGAGTAAACCTTTTTCGTTTAATTTATTAATTTCTGTTCTAATAGCAGTTAATTGAGATTCTTGCAAATCTTTCACTCGAATATTGCCATCAATATTAATTGATTGCAAAATTTTACGAGAAGTTTTAATTCCTATACCATAAATATAAGTTAAACCAATTAAAATACTTTTAGTACCAGGAATATCTGCTCCTGCAAGTCTTAACATTTAAAATACACTCCTTTCTGTATCAACCTTGTCTTTGATTATGACGACGTTGTTTTTTATTAATCACAAATACTTTTTTATTACGTCGAACGATAATATCATCAGCACTACGTTTCTTTACAGATGCACGCACTTTCATAATTTTAAATTCCTTTACAATTTATAATTTATAACGATAAATGATACGACCTATATCTTTGGAATCTAAACTCAATTCTACTTTTACTTTATCACCCAAAGAAATATAAATATTATTTTTACGTATTTTACCTGAAATACAAGCTATTATATTTGTTTTATTAGGTAATTCTAATTTAAATTTAGCGCCAGGTAATGTTCCGACAACCGAAGCATCTATACTTATTTTTTCCATATAATAATCTCAAACCCCCCCTTATTAAAAATTTATAATGTTAAAATTTCATAACCTTGATAAGTAACTAAGATAGTATGTTCAAAATGAGCACTCAAACTATTATCTTCGCTAACTGCTGTCCAGCCATCAGAAAGTATTTGAACTTCCTTACTACCCAAAGTAAACATCGGTTCAATACAAAAAGTCATTCCTGGTAATAATATATAATCTTTTTCTACAAAATTAAAATTAAAAATATAAGGTTTTTCATGCAAAGATTTACCAATGCCATGACCAGAAAAACTTTCAATAATACCATAACCATTAGAACTACCAATTTTAAAAATAGCATTTGAAATGTCTGATATTCGATTGCCCGGACGAACTTGCTCAATTCCTTTATATAAAGCTTCTTCAGTATCTTTCAATAATTTAATGGTTTTATCCGGAATATCACCTATAGCATATGTAAAAGCAGCATCTACAAAATAACCTTGATATTTAATTCCTACATCTAAAGTTATAATATCGCCATTTTTTAAAATTTGTTGATAAGAAGGCACTCCGTGCACTATTGCATCATTAACAGAAGTACAAATATGCCCTGGAAAACCGTTATAATTTTTAAAAGCGGAGATTACTCCGTATTCTTGCATAAATTGATTAGCTAAAAAATCCAACTTACTTGTAGATATACCTTCTTTTAAAAAAAAAATCAATTTCTTCTTAATTTGAGATAAAATTTTACCTGCCATTTTCATTATAGCGATTTCATCTTTGTTTTTAACAATTAACATAAAACATTAATTCCATTTTGTATATTTTAATAAAAAAATTTTGTTTATGAATTAATAATTAATAAAAAATTAAAACAATTTATTATATAATTTATTAACATTAGTACTAGTGGTAATTTTTTGTACAATTTCCATAGCTACCCCCACTACAATTATAAGACTAGTTCCTCCTAAATTAAAAGTAGATAAACGGTTTGATTTACTAAATAAAACAAAATTAATTATATCAGGCAAAGCAGCTAATATTGTTAAAGAAAAAGCCCCCATAAGAGTAACTTTAAAAAGTTCTTTTGTAATTTTATAAACAGTCTCTTGTCCCGGTTTAACTCCATCTAAATAAGCATCTTGTTTAGATAAATTATTAGCAATTTCATAAGGATCTAACATTATAAAAACAGAAAAAAACGAAAATAACAAAATTAATAAAAGATAAACAAAAAAACCTAAACCTAAATAATAATATTGTGATTCTTGCAATTGAATAGTAAATTTTTTAAAATAATTATCTGCAGATAAAAAAGCGCCTATAGTCGGAAAAATATTAATAAAAGTATTAGCCAAAATAATAGGCAAAATACCAGAAGTATTAATTTTTAAAGGTATATGGTTTTGAATTTTATCATTTTGCTTATATGTAGCATAACTAATAGGGATTTTCAAATAAGAAGAACATAAAATAATAGTTAAAATTAATAAAATTAAAAAAGATAATAAAACTAAAATTTTTTGACTTGTACTGAAAAATGCATCATTTAACAATAAAGATTTAAAACTTTTAGATAAATTTTCACTTATACTTATAACTATAAAAATAGAAACTCCATTACCTATACCTTTATTTGTAATTAAATCAGATAACCAAATGCAAATAAAAGATCCTACAATTAAAAAAAATACCACTTGCAAAACTAAAACTTTTTGTTGAGCCACATCAAAAAGTTGAGAACGCATAATAGAAGCCAAACCTTGACCAAAAGCTATTATTAAAGTCAGCAATCTAGTGATAAAATTAATTTTATATTTTCCAATAGAACCTTGTTCATGCCATTCTTTTAAAGAAGAAAAAATTTTACTAGCAATTTGTATAATAATAGAAGCAGTAATATAAGGCATCACTCCTAAAGAAAGAAAATATATAGGCATAGAACTATTAAATATAGAGAGATCTCTTAATATTAATTTTTTTAATTGTGCAAATTCTAAAATATTAAGAGGTATGACAGGGATATGTATCTTTAAACCAATTACATAAATAAAAATAATAAATAAAGTTAAAAAAATTTTATTTATAATATGTTTTTTATCTTTAATAAAATTTACTAATATTTTCATTAAAATTTACCTTTTTTATTTTATTTTATACAACTTGAATCTTTCCTCCAGATTTTATAATAACTTCTTCTGCTTTTTTAGAAAATTTAACAGCTTGTACTATTAATCTTTTAGTTAAATTGCCTTTAGCTAAAATTTTAATTAAATTGTTATTATTTTTAATTATTTTGCTTTCCATTAATAATTGCGGTGTTATTAAAGTATCATTTTCAAATATCTCTAAATCTTTAAGGTTAACTAAAGAATATTTTTTTTTATTAAAATTATAAAATCCTTGTTTGGGAATACGTTGAAAAAAAGGAGTTTGACCACCTTCAAAACCTATACGTGTTTTTCCACCGGAACGAGCTAATTGTCCTTTATGACCGCGACCACAAGTTTTACCTAATCCACTACCCGGACCTCTACCCAAACGTTTAATACTTTTGCGCGCTTTATAAACAGGTTTTAAAGAATTTAACATAAAAATTCTCCTCTCTTATTTAATAGAAAATAATCTATTTTAAAATTAAAAATTTTTATCAATCGAAATTAAATGTTTAATAACGTTTAACATTCCTTGTATTACAGCTTTTTCTTCCTTAATCACTTTTTGATTAATCTTTTTCAAACCTAATGCATGGGCTGTTTTTATTTGTTTAGGGGTTCTTCCGATTAAACTTTTACATAACTTAATTTGAATCTTGTTCATTGAGCGATACCTCTAATACGATTTTTTAATGAAATTCCCCTAAGTTTTTCTACATCTTGTATAGTTTTTAATTGCTTTAATCCGTTAAATGTAGCTCTTAAAACATTGATATGAGTACGTGAACCAAAAGTTTTTGTAATAATATCAGTAATCCCCGCTAATTTAAAAATCGATCTTGCCGCTGTTCCTCCTGCTACAATACCCGTTCCTTTAGAAGCTGGTTTTAAAAAAAATTTAGTAGCTCCGAAACGACCTATAATTTCATGAGGAATAGTAGTACCATTTAAAGCAACACAAAATAAATTTTTTTTAGCTTTTTCAACAGCTTTTTTTATGGCTTCTAAAACTTCCTGGGCTTTACAAGAAGCAAAGCCAATATTACCCTTTTGATCGCCTACTACAACTAAAGCAGAAAAACGAAAGCGACGACCGCCTTTAACAACTTTAACAATTTTACTAATTTTCACTATTTTCTCTTCTAGTGAAGAAAATTTTTTTTTATTAGATAATTCTCTTTTCATAAATATCTCCATTTTTTTAAATAACTGAACATATTATTAAAAATTTAAACCTTCTGCTCGAGCAGAATCAGCTAAAACTTTAATACGACCATGATAAAGATATCCGCCCCGATCAAAAACAACATTTTTAATACCTTTTGCCAAAGCTTTTTGAGCAATTATTTTTCCAATTTCTGAAGCTACTTTAGTATTAATGTTATCATAGTTTATCTGTTTACTATGAACGCTACATAAAGTAATGCCTAAATGATCATCAATAATTTGAACATAAAAATATCTATTAGAATAAGAAACATTTAAACGGGGTTTTTGTGAACTACCTACAATTTTTTTTCTTAAACGTAAATGACGTTTTCGTCTTAAAAGTTGAGAAGATTCTTTTTTAATCATAAACCGAATAAATTCCTTTTTTATTTTTTAGCGCTTTTGCCAGCTTTGCGATGGATATAACCACCAACATAATATATCCCTGTTCCTTTATAAGGTTCTGGTTTTGCAAGGGATATTATTTTTGCAGCAAATTCGCCTACTAATTGTTTATCAATACCTTTAATAATTATTAAATTATTTTGTTTATTCACTTGCACTATTAAATTAGGTAAAATATTAAGAATAATATCGTGAGAATAACCTAATTTAAAAACTAATTTATTACCTTCTACTATACATGAATAACCTAAACCCGTAATTTTAAGCTCTTTAGAAAAAAAATTTTTAACTCCTTGAACCATATTATTCAATAAAGCTCTAGTAGTACCATGAATTTTTTTAATAAAATTATTATTATTAGGTCTTGTGATAGCAATAATATTATCTTTTTTAACGATATTTAAACAAGAATTAAATTTAAATTCTAATTGGCCTTGTGAAGATGAAACTAAAACTTGATTATCTGGCTTAATTTCTACAAACACGCCCTCTGGAATCGAAATAATTTTCCTTCCTACCCGTGACATAAATATTTCTCCTTCATTCAAATTATTACCAAATATAAGCTAATACATGTCCTCCGATATTTAAAGACGAAGCTTCGTAATCTGTTAAAATACCTCGAGAAGTAGAAATTAAAGCTATTCCAAAACCATTTCTTACTTTAGGAATCTTTTGGACTGAAACATACTTAGAAACTCTTTTTAATCCTTTAATTACACTTTCCTTAGTTTCTTTATTATATTTGAGATAAATAAAGATCTTCTTAAGTTTTTTATCTATGATAAAATTTGTAATAAATCCTTCTTTTTTAAGTACTTCTAACATTCTGATTTTTAAATTAGAACAAGGTACACACACTTCATCATATTTCATTACATTAGCATTTCTAATTCTTGTTAACAAATCAGCAATAGTATCCGTCATTACCATAAATTTTATACTTATACTTCCTTTTATAATATTTACCAACTAATTTTTATAATTCCAGGAATTTCACCTTTATTTGCTAATAAACGAAAATTAATACGAGATAAACCGAATTTTCGCATATAACCCCTAGATCTACCATCAATCTTATCTATATTTTTACAACGCACAATAGAAGAATTAACAGGTAATTTAGCTAAACTTTTATAATCTTTTTTTTGTTTCAAATCTGCTCTTATATTAAAATATTTAAAAAACATTTCTTTTTGTTTTAAATTTTTAATAATTTTTGATTTTTTAGCCATTTATGTTGCACTCCTATTTTGATTTTAGCCTTTTAAAAGGCATTCCATAAAAATCTAATAATTTTTTAGCTTGTTGATCATTGGAAGCTGTAGTAACTATAGAAATATCCATACCAAAATTTCTTTTTACTTGATCCAAACTAATTTCCGGAAAAATAATTTGTTCCTTAATTCCTAAATTATAATTACCTTTGCCATCAAAAGATTTTAAAGAAAGTCCTGAAAAATCTTTAATCCTAGTTAAAACAATATGAATCAATTTATTTAAAAAAAACTCTTTTCTACGACCTCGCAAAGTTACTTTTAAACCAATTATTTCTTTAGTTCGTAATTTAAAATTAGAAATAGATTTTTTAGCTTCGGTATTAATAGGGATTTGACCACTAATTAAAGCTAATTGTTGACGACAATCATTTAAAAATTTAGTATCTGAAGCTAATTTTCCAAGGCCCACATTAATAACAATTTTTTCTATTTTAGGAACTTGCATAATAGAATGAACATTAAAAATGTCTTTTAAAGCTAAAAAATTATCATTTTTTGTATAATTATTATTTTCATTGATTTCCATATTATTTAACCTTTTTATTTAATTAATAATTGCTAAACCTGTTTTTTTAGAATAACGAATTTTTTTATCTGAATCAACACGAAATCCTACACGAGTAGGAATTTTTAAATCCGGGTCAATCAAAGCAACATTTGAAACGTGAATAGGCATTTCTTCTTTAATTATTTGACCTTTTTGATCATTATCGTTAGTAGAAGTTTTGTGCTTAATAGCAATATTTACACCTTCCACTAAAACCTTTTGCTCTTTAAAAAAAACTTTTATCACTTTCCCTGTACGAAATACTTTTTTTTGGCTAGTAGGATCTATAATATAACGATCTTTTCCAGCAATAATAGCTACTGTGTCGCCTTTTTTTATACGCATAATTTATAATAACCTCATACCACTAAAACTTCTTCTGCTAAAGATATAAATTTAGAAAAATTATTTTTTTGAAAATTATGATTTCTAATAGCAGGTCCAAAAATTCTAGTTCCTCTCGGAGTTATATCGTCTTTAACCATAACAACTGCATTATCATCAAATTTAATATAACTGCCATTTTTACTTTTAAAACCATGTTTAGTTCTTAAAATAAGAGCTTTAGAAATGCTACCTTTTTTAATTAAGCTAGTAGTAGTAGTTTTTTTAACAGAAACTATAACTAAATCGCCAATATAAGCATAACGTTTACCAGTATCCCCTGGAATGCCAATCACTAAAACTTCCTTAGCTCCACTGTTATCTGCCACTTTTAAACGTGTATTTACTTGAATCATAAATCAGACACCTTTTTAACAGAACGTAAAATTTTTACTAAACGAAACCTTTTTAATTTAGATAAAGGACGGGTTTCTTCGATGAAAACCATATCGCCTATTCTAGCATCTTCATTAGGATCGTGAGCATAAAATTTACTAATTTTTTTAACATTTTTGCCATATAATGAATCCTGTTTGTCATATTTAACAGCTACAGTTATAGTTTTAGACATTTTATCAGAAATAACTGTTCCTGAAAGTTTTTTTCTAACATTACGCATTTATCATTTAATCCTCCTTTTTATTATTAAAAAATTTATTAAAATTAATTTGTCAATGAATTACTAGAAAATTTTTGCAAAATAAATATGAAAATCCATTAATACAAAAATTTATAAATAATACTATTAAATCAAAAATAAATTTATAGGGAATTAATATAGAAATATTTTTTTATTTAATTATTAAACCTATAAAAAACTAAACAATTTAAAATTTCTAGTATTCTAAATCCCATCTAATTTTTAATTATTTTAGTTTAATAAATCGTTACTGATTTATTTTATCACGTTATTGTTTATTTTTTTATCTTTTCGTGCATATATATCACAAAGATTTAATTGAATGTTCAATTTTTTATTATTAAATTTTTTTTACTAAATAAAATTGTATATTTCAAATTATAATAATTTAACTAATAATTATTATAAATATTTTTTAATATAATAAAAATTAAAATTAAATTTCCGATTGACAGTAAAATTCAATATCACAATGAATAAATTTAATTATAACAATTTAAAGAATAAAAATTATTTATTTTTTTGTTCTCGAATAACAGTCTTTAAACGAGCAATATTTTTGCGAATTTTACTAATTACAGAAGTATCTTTTAATTTAGATAACGCTGATTGAAAATGTTTTTCAAAATATTCTTTTTGAAAATATTCAAGCTTTTTAAAAATCTCATCCATTCCCATTTTACGAATGTCATTAATTTTCATATTCATTTCCTTTCGCAACAATTTTAGTTTTAATAGGTAATTTATGTGAAGCTAATCTTAAAGCTTCTTTTTCAAATTTTTCTACATTATTTAAATCGCGAACTTCAAACATCACAGTACCACGTTTAACTACAGCTACCCAATTAACTACATTACCTTTACCAGAGCCCATTCGAACTAATTTTTTTTCAGTAATCGGTAAATTAGGGAAAATATTAATAAATACTTTGCCTTCTCGTTTTAAATGACGAGTCATAGCTATACGAGCAGCTTCAATTTGTCGATTACTAATCCAATGACCTTGTTGAGCTACTAAACCATAATTACCATTTAAAATTCTAGTTTGACCTTTAGCTTTTCCTTCATAACTTAAACGATGCAAACGACGATATTTAGTTTTTTTTGGCATTAACATAAAAAAAAATACCTCTTTTATTTGAAATGATATAATAAATACCTTATTATCAGTTATATTTTAAAATAATTTTAAAAAAATTATTTATTTTAATTGATTATCCGTTTTTGCATTAGATATATTGTCGCAAGATATTTTTCGAGAACTTTCTCGATCATCTTTAGTAGTATAATTACCATCACAAACCCAAACTTTAACACCTAAAACTCCATGAATAGTTTTAGCAGCAACATATGCATAATCAATTTTAGAACGAAAAGTTCCTAAAGGTAAAATTCCTTTAATAGTGGTTTCTGTTCTAGCGATTTCAGCCCCACTCAAACGGCCTTTGAGACTAATTTTAATTCCCTTCACTCCTGCTTTTAAAGCTTTTTGTATATAAATCTTTTTCACAGCTCTAAAAAAAGCTCTTTGTTGTAATTGCGAGGCTATATTTTGAGCTATCAAAGAAGCTACTTTATCAGGATTTTTAACTTCAATCACATGAATATTAATATCTTTTTTAATTAATTTGTATATCTCTTGAACTAATTTATTTTTTTCTTTATTATCGGAACCTACCACAACTCCTATTTTTGGAGTATACAAAAAAATATCAATATTTTCTTTATTATTTTTTTTTAAACGTTGAATTTCCACACGAGCAATAGTTCCTAAAGGATAATAATCATTAATAAATTTTCTAATATTGTAATCTTCATGAATTAATGAAGGGACTTTTTTATCTTCTGCATACCAGTTAGATGCCCAATTACGCAGCAATGATAATCGTAAAACAATAGGACTACTCTTTTGACCCATCAGCTTCCACCTTTCTTTTTAATTCTATTTTTTGCGAAGCAACCAAAATAATAATATGACTAGTATTTTTTTGAATTTGATTACTTCTACCTTTAGCTCTAGGTAATAAGCGTTTCATTCTAACACCTTGATTAACAAAAATTTTCTTAACATATAAACTATTAATATCAAGATTAAAATTATTAACAGCGTTAGCAACAGCGCTTTTTAATAATTTTGACACTACTACAGAAGCAGCTTTGTTGGTAAATTCCAAAATAGCTTGAGCTTCTTCGATATTTTTATAACGAATCAAATCAATAACTAAACGTATTTTTCTAGGTGCTATCGGTACTCGTTTAGCGATAGCTTTTACATCATTATTAAACATTTTATAAATTTTCTCGCTTCCCTAGAATTTTATTTTTTTTGTGAACTTTTATCTTTTTTGGCATGAACTACATATTTGCGAGTAAAAGCAAAAGAACCCAATTTATAACCTACCATATCTTCAGTAATAAATAAATCTGTAAAATCTTTGCCATTATGAACAGCAATCTTATGGCCAACAAATTCAGGTATTATACTAGTATCACGAGAATAAGTTTTTATAGTTTTTTTAATTTTTTGTTTTTCTTGTCGCATCACTTTAGATAATAAATTATGATCAGCGAAAAACCCTTTTTTAATAGAACGACTCATGATTTACTTATCATACTCCTTATTTTTTACGATGTTTTAAGATTAAACTTGTAGATTTTTTATTTTTTTTACGTGTTTTAATACCACGATCGGGTTTACCAGTATAACTTCTAGAAGAAACATATCCAATAGGGCTACGACCTTCTCCACCACCATGAGCGTGATCGCATGGATTCATAGCAGTACCTCTTACTTTAGGTCTTTTATCTAAATAACGAGATCTACCTGCTTTACCATTTCTAATTAATTTATAAGTATCATTACCTATAGCACCTATAGTAGCTCTACAAGTTGATAAAACTTTACGAATTTCTCCAGAAGGTAAATTTAAAACAACATATTTATCTTCACGAGATACAATAGTAGCATAAGCACCAGCTCCACGAGCCAATTGACCGCCTTTACCAGGTTTTAATTCAATATTACTTATAACCGAACCAATAGGAAGATTTTTTAGAGGCAAAACATTTCCTATCTTAATATCTGAACCTAAACCTGATGAAACATAACTACCAACAGTTAATCCTTTTAAAGCTAAAATATATCTTTTTTCACCATCTTGATAATGGATCAAAGAAATATAGGCATTTCTTTTAGGATCATATTCAATAGTGGCAACCTTACCTAAAATGCCATCTTTATCGCGCTTAAAATCGATAAGACGAATTTTTTGTTTAGCTCCTCCTCCGTGACCTCTAACAGTAATAACACCTCGATTATTACGACCTCCTGTATTGTTTTTAAAAAATAATAATTTTTTTTCTGGTTTAGAAGTAGTAAGTTCGGAAAAACTTTGCAATTGCATATTCCTATGGCCATTAGAGGTAGGTTTGTATTTTTTGATAGACATAATTAACCTTTTTTCCTTTAATTTATTTAATACACTTTAAAAAAATTTTGTAAGTTAAAAAAATTTAAATCAAAATATAAACCTAATTGGTAATATCATTGAATGTCAATAAAATCGCTAATTCTTTGTCCTGGAACGACTTTTACAATAGCTTTTTTATAAGCTGAAGTGTAACCTGAATATTTACCTTTTCTTTTAAACTTTGGTAAAACATTAATAACATTAACAGACATAACATTAACTTTAAAAATATATTCTATAGCTTTTCGAATTTCTATTTTATTAATATTGTTTTTAACCTTAAAAAAATATTTATTATATAATTCCATCTGTTTATTAGTTGCTTCGGTGATGATAGGATCTTTAATATACTTATAATATTTATTCATTAACAATTGTTCCTTCCAAATGATTAATTGCTTGACGAGTAATAATTAAGTACTTTGCTCGGAAAATTTGGTAAACACTGAAATGAGCAACACTTTCTAACATTACTTGGGATAAGTTATTAGTAGATTTGACTAAAAAATCAGTTAATTCCGGAACTACAATTAAAATTTTATATTTAAGATTAATTTTTAATTCAGTTAATAATTTAGTAAATTCTTTAGTTTTAGAAGTTTGCAAATCTAAAAAATCTAAAATTATTAAAGTATTATTTTTAAAATGCCAAGATAAAGCTGCGTGAAAAGCTAATTTGCGAACTTTAGAATTAATTTTAAAATGATAATCTCTTTTTTGTAAAGCAAAAGTATGACCTCCGCCTCTCCAAATAGGAGAACGAATAGTTCCTTGACGAGATCTACCGGTTCCTTTTTGAGCCCAAGGTTTACGACCTCCTCCTGAAACTTCAGAACGATTTTTAGTTTTATGATTACCAAGCCTTTTAGCTGCTCTTTGTTGATTAATTACATCATAAATTGCTTGTTGATGAAATTTAACCCCAAAGACTTTATTAGATAAAATTATTTCATCACATGGTTGACCATGTATATTAATTACCTTACACTTAAGCATGAGATGTAGCCGCCTCTTTATTAGTTTGTTTAACAGCTGATTTAATCATCACAAAACCTTTATTAGGGCCAGGGATGTTGCCTTTAATTAAAATAACATCTTTATCTGATATTACTGATATAATTTTTAAATTCTGCATAGTCACTTTATGAAAACCCATTTGGCCAGGCAAATGCTTTCCTTTTTGATTACCTTTAATAGGGCCGTTAGAACCTGGTCTTCGATGAAATCGCGAACCATGACTTTTAGGACCAATAGTTTGATTATATTTTTTAATAACTCCAGAAAAACCCTTACCTTTGCTAATCCCTGTTACATCTACAAAATCTCCAGAATTAAAAATATGGATATCCAAAATTTGTCCTGGTTTTAATTCAGACAATTCATTTGGACTATTATTAAAAGAAATTTCACGTACAAAAAATTTAGGGGAAGAATTATGTTTATTGAAATGGCCTTGAAGTGGTTTTGTCGTATTTTTTTCTTTTTTAGTTTCAAAAGCTAATTGTGTTGCTTGATAACCATCTGTGTCTATTTTTTTTTGTTGCAAAACAACATTATTAGCAACATGCACAATAGTAACAGGAACTACTAAACCTTGATCATGATCAAAAAATTGAGTCATGCCTATTTTTCGTCCTAACATTCCTTTAGACATTTTAAATAATATCTCCTTTTACAATAATAAAATCTACAAATATTAACTATATAATTAAAAATTAAATTTATTTTAGTGCGTTATATTTTATTGTTTAATACTAATATCAACTGATTTAGGAATATCAATACGCGTTAATGCATCGATAGTTTCAGCATTAGGGTTAATAATTTGAATTAAACGTTTATGTGTAAAACGACCAAATTGCTCTCGACTATCTTTATGAACAAAATTAGAACGTAAAACAGTAAATATTTCTTTACGAGTAGGCAATGGTATAGGTCCTTTAATTTCGGCTCCAGTAGCAATAATACTATCAATAATTTTTTTAATAGTTGATTTTAACATTTTAAAATCATAAGTTTTTAAACAAATTTGAAAAATTTCTGATTTTTTTTTCATCCCTTATATTAGCCTTTCATATTATAAGTAAATAAAATATTTATTTGATATTTGAATGCATAAATTCTTAATTTTTTTTAAGCATAAAGTATATATAAAAAATTTTATTAACATAAAATAATAAATTTAATTTATCATAAAAATAATCAAATTAAAAAATAAAATATTTTATATTATGCCGAAATTACCTCAAATAATATAAAATATTCACAGAATATACACATTTATCATTATATCATAAAAAAATATATATATATTTATATCAACAAAAAATTTTCTACTAAAATATAATTTTCGAACACAATATAAAAAATATCATTTTTATATATTTTTAATAGCTACTCTAAGTTTAGCTGAATGACTACAAGGATTAAAGTCTTGCTCTCTAGAAGAAGGGCGAATAACTTTTTTATTTATAATTCTTAAAATAGGAATTGGCAAATCTTTATTTTGAATAGGCAAACTAGACCAAACCAAATTATGAGAACTATTGTGTTTAAAAAAATGTTTTACTAAACGATCTTCTAAAGAATTAAAACTAATTACTAATATAATTCCGCCTTTTTTTAATAATTTCAAACTTTGTTCTAAAGCTAACTTTAAACATTTTAATTCTTGATTAACTTCTATACGCAAAGCTTGAAAAACTCTTTTAGCACTATGTCCGCGATTATTACGAAAATTTTTAAATTTATCAGTAATTTTAACTAAATCAAAAGTCGTATACAAAGGTCTGTTTTTAATAATTTCTTTAGCGATCATACGAGATTTCGGTTCTTCCCCGTAATTTTGAAAAATCTTTTGCAAATCTTCTAAAGAATAATGATTTAAAATATATTGAGCAGTAACAGGATTATTACAATTCATTCTCATATCTAATACATCATTGCGTAAATAACTAAAACCTCTTGTATTATCGTTAATTTGTAACAATGATAATCCTAAATCAAAAACAATACCATTAATCATAGTAACTTTACGCGCTAATAGTTCATCGTATAAATAAGAAAAATTTTTATTTATTAAACAAATATTTTGATAATTAATAAATCTTTGTTGACATTGTTGAATAGCTTTAATATCTTGATCAAAAGAGTATAAAGTACCAGAAGTAAGCTTATTCAAGATAGCATAACTATGACCGCCTGTACCCAAAGTAGCATCAACATAAACACCAGAAGAATCAATATTCAAATATTCCACAACTTCCCGAAGCATAACAGGTATGTGATTTTTACTTAACAATTCTCTAAACCTCATTAATCAAAAGCCAATTCTCTTAATCTTCTTTAAAAATAATTTTAAAATTTTTATTAATAATTTCGGATAAAGCTTTGCTAACAATTTTTTTACCCTTAATTTGAGATTTATACAATTCATCTTTAGTTTCTATAATATGAGCAATTTTTCCAGCAACATAAGCTAATTTATACTTAGAATCGATACACTTTAATAAATCATCAATAGAATCAGTTGAAAAACCTTTTTTTTGATTAGAAAACATTTTTATACACAATTTCCTTTCTCGAATATAGTTAAATTAAAATTTTAGATGAATAAAACTTAATAATTCTTTTAAATTTTACACGTTCTGCAACTAAAATAGACATAATAATGTTAACTGTATCATCTAATTTATCATTGATAATCATATAATCATATTTTTTTATTTTTTGAATTAATAATAATTCTTGATAAGCTTTAGCAATGCGTTCGTTAATAATTTGTAAAGATTCTGTATTTCGATATTTAATACGTTGTTTTAAAATTGCAATAGAAGGAGGAGCTAAAAAAATAAAAACACTTTTACTTTTGATAAAATTATTACTAATTTGTAAAGCTCCTTGAACATCTATTTCTAATAAAACATCTTTATTATTTTTTAACTCTTCCATTACTTTAATTTTAGGAGTACCGTAATAATTACCAATAAATTCATTATACTCTAAAAAATAATTTTCTTTAATTTTATCTTTAAAAAATTGGTTACTAACAAAAAAATAATCTTTGCCGTTTTTTTCATTTATTCTTGGAGACCGAGTAGTCATAGAAACTGAATAAACTAAATTATTTTTAATTCTCTCTAATAATAATTTCTTCACCGTTCCTTTACCAACTCCTGATGGTCCCGAAATAATTATCAACATCCCTTCTTTATTTAATCGCATAAATAATTAAAAAACCATGCTTTCTCAAAAAATTAATAAGTAAATATTTTAATTATTAGATATTAAAATCAAATTAATCTACATTTATAACTATATTTAATAATTTATTTTTAATATAAATAACATTAACAATCTGTTTATTTTTAATAAAACTTAAAGTTTTTTGGTCTTTTTCGATAATTTTTAAAATTTCAGATTTCTCCGTATCTAAAGGGATTAATAATTTAGATTTAAATTTACCATTAATTTGAATAACAATAACAACTTCTTTTTCTTCTAAAACAGAAACATCATATTTTGGCCAAGGAGAATAAACTAATTCTTGATTAGATTTTAATTTAACTTGATTTAATTCCTCTGTAATATGCGGAGCTATAGGATTCAATAATTGCAATAAAATTCTAATTTGCTTACGATCTGCCCTTTCATATTTATAAATAGAATTAGTTAAAATCATTAATTGACTAATAACTTTATTAAATTGAAATTTTTGATAATATTCGGTAACATTTCGAATAGTTTGGTGTGTAATTTTATTTAAAATTAAAAAATTCGATTCACAAATAATAAAATTATCAAAAATATTATAAATACGATTTAAAAAACGTTGAATACCTTTTAAACCTTGTTCTGACCAAGATTTATTATCTTCCAAAGGGCCCAAAAACATGATATAAAGTCGTATTACATCAGCTCCATAATCATCTAAAACTTCCGAAGCATTAACAATATTACCTCTAGATTTACTCATTTTTAAATTATCGCTACCTAAAATCATTCCTTGATTTATTAATTTATAAAAAGGCTCAGGAGTTGATATTAAACCCCAATCATACAAACATTTACACCAAAATCGAGCATAAATTAAATGACCATGAGCATGTTCAGAGCCACCAATATAAACATCTACAGGCAAAAAATAATCTAACAATTTTTTAGCTTCCATAGTATTTAATGGTATCATACTCAAATAATTTTTTAAAATATAGCCTATATAATACCAAGAACTACCCGCAAATTGTGGCATAGTATTAGAATCACGTTTGTAGTTTTTACCATTTTTATCAAAATATAACCAAGAATGAATTTGAGATAAAGGTGAACCACCTTTATATAACTTTTCTATATTATCAGTTTCAGGTAATTCTAAAGGTAATTCATCATCAGACATTAAATAAATTTTATTACTTTCATCATAATAAACAGGAAAAGGTTCGCCCCAATAAATTTGACGAGAATATAACCAATCGTGAATTTTATAAGTATTAAATAATTCACCCCATTTATTTTTAATAGATAAATTTATAATTTTTTCTTTAGCGGAAATTTCATCTAAACCGTTTAAAAAATCACTATTAATAAAAATGCCACCATTTTTTAAACATGGTTTTTTAATTTGTTCTATCCTTGAATATAAATGACAACAAGGACTGCAATATTTAATAATATATTTGTTCAAATTATATTTTTTAGCAAAAATAAAATCTTTTTGATTATAAAAAGGTACTGACATTAATGCTCCTGTCCCGTAATGCATAAAAACATAATCTGAAATCCAAATAGGAATTTTCTTTTTATTACAAGGATTAATAGCATAACTACCCGTAAAAACTCCTGTAATTTCTTTATTAATATCTCTTTCTAAATTACTTTTACGTTGAGTTTTCTGTAAATAATTCTTAACTACCTGTTGATTTTCGGAAATAGTCAAAAGCGATACCCAAGGATGTTCAGGAGCCAAAATTAAAGCACTAACTCCAAAAATTGTTTGAGGCATAGTAGTAAAAACAGACAAAAATTTTTCGTTATCCATTGATAAAGGAAAATAAAAAATAAAACCCGATGTTTTACCAATCCATTTAATTTGCATTTCTTTGATAGATTCCGGCCAATCTAGCAATGACAAATCATTCAAAAGTCTATCTGCATATTTAGTAATTTTTAAAACCCATTGTTTCATTTTGCGCTTAAAAACAGGATAACCGCCGCGCTCTGATATAATACCGTCAGAAGTAGAAATAACCTCTTCATTAGCTAATACTGTACCTAATTGAGGACAAAAATTCACTTCAACATCTTGCAAAACAGCTAATCCTTGTTGATAAAGTTTTTTAAAAATCCATTGAGTCCATTTGTAGTAGTAAGAATCAGAAGTAGCTAATTCTCGGCTCCAATCAATACCTTTTCCGAGCAATTTTATTTGCTTTTTAAAGTTAGCAATATTTTGATAGGTTACATAAGAAGGATGCTGACCTGTTTGCGAAGCATAACGTTCTGTAGGTAAACCAAAAGAATCCCAGCCAAAGGGATGTAAAACATTAAATCCTTGCATTCGAAAAAATCTATTAACAATATCACTAGCAGAATAACCTACTAAATGTCCAACATGTAATCCTTGAGCGGAAGGATATGGAAACATATCTAAACAATAAAATTTTTTCTTATTATAATCAAGTTTTGTTTCAAAAGTTTGTTGTTGTTCCCAATGTAATTGCCATTTAGCTTCTATGCCGCGAAAATCATAAATTAACATAAAAAATTTTTTTAACTCCGATTTTTTTTATATTCAACATTTTGATTTTCTTCTGTGTATCCAGAAGAATTAGCCTCAATATAAACTACAATATCTTTTACTAATTTAAATTGTTGTAATTGTTCATCACTAATTTTAATATTAAAAATTTTTTCTAATTGAATAGCCAAATTAACAGCATCAATAGAATCCATTCCTAAATCTTCTTTTAATTTTGTTTCTAATTGAATTAGTTCTTCAGATAATGATAATTGTTCCGAAATTATTTTTTGAATTTTATTAAACACTATTAACTCCATATATTTAAATTTATTTTAAAAAAACACTAAATCAAAAATTTATTATTTTAAAAATTCGATCAAAAAAATGCATTAACATAAATAAAAAACAAAATTTATTATTGAAAAATATTTAATAAATACATAATAAGACGATAAAATCTCAAAAACTTTACTTCAATTATACTAAAAAAATTTCATAAAAAGTTAATTATAATTTATAAAAATATAAACATTATCTGCTATATAATTTAATTAATACTTATATTACAATGTAAAAAAACTCTATTTTTACTAAACAAACTTATCCGCCCTTTAATCCATAAACATAGTTAAATATTCTTCAAATTTATTGCGATCATTCATTAATAACATAATTCCATCCACAGCAATAGAAATATCGCCTGTTTCTTCGGAAACTATAATAGTCATACTATCAGTATGTTCGCTAATACCTAAAGCAGCTCGATGCCTAGAACCTGTAATTTTTTCAAAATGTTGGTTATCAGATAACATAAAATAAGCTCCAGCAGATAAAATTTTATTACCCCGAATAATAACGGCACCATCATGCAAAGGAGTATTAGGCATAAAAATATTAATTAATAATTCATAAGAAACATTAGCATCAAGAAAAATAGATTTTTGAGCAAATTGCTCTAATGTATTATATTTTTCAATAGTAATCAAAGAACCAATTTTTTTGTCTGACATGAACCAAACAGCTTTTAAAATTTGATTTTGTGTATTTTTGTTACCCATAACTATCATTTTCTTTCTGTTCCAAAAACCAGACCAATTTTGTACATAAAAACGCAAATAAGGAGCTTTGATAATAATAGGTGCTATCATAACAAAATTTAATATCACATTATAAATATTAATTTTTTCTAAAAAACTTCTAATTGGTTCAAAATAATTATATTTTTCCCAAAAAAATTTCAAATAATAAACAAATAAAATTCCTAAAAAAAAACAATAAACTATTTTAATAACTTCATATTTACTAAAAAAAATATTTAAAGAAATATAAAATAATAATAAAATAGCCATAAAAAATAATAATATATTTAAAATATCTGGCCAATAGATCATTAAATACACCTATCCATTCGGTCAAAATTAATCTAATCCTAAACAAGATCACGTTTATTTATAATAAATAATTTTTTAATTAAATATAAAGATAAAAAATACAATAATAAGAAGATTACTAAAATAAAAACATAATCTTTATTAAAAGGATTGCTAAAATATAATCTTTCTGATAAAAAACTTATACAAGGTAAATAAGAAGTTAAAACTCCGGCTAAAAAAGGGAATGCAAATATATAAATAGTTTTTTTAAAATTTCTCATGCAATTAGGAGTTCTAAGGTAGAAAATAGTTAAAAATTGAGTCCAAATAGAAAAAATAAACCATCCTGCCCTGAATAAATTAATCTTATCACAATTCCAATCACTAGAAGAAAAAATACCATATCTCCATAATAAGCTAGAACAAAATAAAACATCAAAAATAAAAGTTAATATTCCGAATGTAATCATAAAAAAACAAAGATTACGACTATCCCAACGAGATTTTTTTTGTAAATAAATAGGTTCTACATCATCAAAAGGCAAAACTAAACAAGATAAATCATAAATTAAATTTAAACATAAAATTTGAATAGGCATAAAAGGAATAAAAGGTAATAAATAAGAAGCTAATAAAATACTTAAAATATTACCAAAATTAGAAGCTAAAGTAAATTTAATATATTTTAACATATTAATATAATTTTTTCGACCTTCTAAAATGGCATCTTTTAGTACAGTTAAATTTTTATTCAATAAAATAACATCCGCTGATTCTTTAGCAACTTCAGCTCCCGAATCCACAGTAATAGATAAATCTGCATTTTTCATAGCAATAGCATCGTTAATACCATCTCCTATAAAACCTACAATATGTCCTTTTTTTTGAAAAATATTAATAATTCTAGCTTTTTGCTCTGGATATAGTTTGGCAAAAATACTAGTATAATGAGCTTGTTTATAGATTTCTTCATCGCTCATTTCGATCAAAGTAGAACCTAATAAACATTTTGTAGAATCAATATTAACTTTATGAGCAATAATTTTTGATAAAATTTCATTATCACCGGTTAAAATTTTAACATCTACACCACAACTTTTTAAAGCTAAAACAGCATCTGCAGAACTAACTTTAGGAGGATCTAATAAAATTAAAAAACCTAACATAATCATATTATTTTCTATGTTTTTATTATCATTAGATATCGAATTTAGATTTTTTTGAATTAGTTTATAAGCAACCCCGATTACACGAAATCCTAATTGATTATAATGAATAACATAATTTAAAATCTTAGGTTTATCAATATCAAATATTTGAAATTGATTGGTGTTTGGATCAATAGATTCAGAATAATTACAAATATTTAATATTTCTTCTATTGCCCCTTTAGTAATAATCAAATCATAATCTTCATGAATATTACGAAGAGAAATAGTCATAATTCGACGTTTAAAATCAAAAGGAATTTCGTCAACTTTAATAAAATGTTGCACTAACATGGAATCGAAATGACAATTATCATGCATTTTATCGATAATTGCTTTATCTATAACGTTTTTTAAACCTGTTTGAAAGTAACTATTTAAATAAGCATATTGTAAAATTTTAAAATTACTTTTATTATAAGTATCTAAAAAATTTTCAATAGCAACGCTATCTTCTGTTAAAGTTCCTGTTTTATCAGTAAATAAAATATCTATAGCACCAAAATCTTGCATAGAATATAAATTTTTGACAATAACATTATATTTAGACAGAACAGCAACACCTCTCATAAAAGAAGTTGTGACAATTAAAGGCAACATTTCAGGAGTAATTCCTAAAATTATACTTAAAGCGAAAGCGAAAATATTCCAAAAAATAAATTTTTCTGTACATTTATACCAGTTTAAAGCAAAAATTAAAGGAAATAAAATCAAAATACAACCAATTAATATTTTAACAATAGAATTAATACCTTTTTTTAAAGAAGAATAATGTTTTTCTTTATCTAAAGATTGATGCACATGACCCAAATAAGTATTCAATCCTATCAAAACTACAATGCCAACAGCATAACCTGAAACAACATTAGTACCCATAAAAACTAATCTAGGATCATCTAAGAGATCATTAGTTTCTTTTTGAGAGAAAGCATTTTTTTCTACCGGATCCGATTCCCCTGTAAAAGTTGTTTCTTTAACAAAAAAATCTTTAGTCTCTAATAATCTGATATCTGCTGGAATGATATCTCCGGCCGACAATAAAACTATATCTCCAACTAATAATTCGTTTAAAGATATTTTAAAAATTTGGTTAGATCTTTTTACAGATGCCGTTAAAGAAACAATTTTTTTAAGTTTATCTACCACACTAGAAAATCTAGCTTCTTGTAACCAATGCATAAAATTTGAAACTAGTAAGATAAAAGACACAATAAAACAAGTAGCGTAATCCCTAACTTTAGGATCGGCTAAATAAATATCTTTAAGAAAATAAAAAATTAATAAAAATAATAAGATAAAGTTAAAAGGATTTAATAAAACTCTTATGATTTTAGTAAAATAATAATTTTTTTTTTATTCAAAACATTAACATTATTATTTTTCTTTCTTTCATCAATCTCATCCAAAGATAAACCATTAAGGCTAGAAGATAAATAAGCTAAAAGTGTCTTAATATCTTGACGACTAACTTTCTTAAGAAAATTCATGTTAGAAAAAAAATTTTTTCTAAAAGGTAACTTCATTTTTATTATACAACTCCCTAAATAAAGTAAAATTTTCAATATTAATATCTAAAATTTATTACATTATTATTCAATTAAAAATAAATTAAAAATAAATTAATCCATTTTTATCTATTATAATATTCTACAATTAACTGTTCATTAATATCTGTTAAAAATTCATTTCTATAAGGATATCGAACATAGCTACCTATTAAAGAATTTTTATCTAAAGTAACATAATCAACTTTATTATTGCTTAACGTTTCTAAACAATGAGAAACTATTTTCATTTGTTTTGCTTTTTCTTTTAAAGTGATTTTTTGTCCTGGTTTAACAACATAAGAACTAATATCGACTTTTTTACCATCTACTAAAACATGACCATGAGAAATAAATTGTCTTGCTTGTAAAATAGTTTTAGCAAAACCTAACAAATTAACAATTCTATCTAAACGAGATTCTAATGATATTAAAAAATTTTCTCCATGAGAACCTTTAAATTTAGCCGCATTGACAAAAAAACGTTTAAATTGTTTTTCAGACATACAATAAGTAAAACGAACTTTTTGTTTTTCTTGTAACTGGAGTCCATAATCACTTAATTTATTTTTTCGTTTTTTATTTTTACTTAAATTTAAATGATCTTTTTTATGTAATAGTTCTTTTCCTGTTCCAGTTAAAGAAAAATTCAAAAAACGTGATTTTTTCCAAATCGGTTTCGCGGTAGACATCCACAATACTCCTTTTTTAATTCACTTATCAGTGAAATTTGATTTTTAGTTAAATTCCGAAAATGCTAACGTACATATAGATGAATAAATACAACACTATATACCATATATTCTATGATAAAACCAAAAGATAGTCAAGTAAATAGTTAACTTTAATTAAAAAATTTTGCATTAAAATAAATTAGATATAAAAATTTAAAAAATGTATTTTATATTTAAAAATAATAAAATACTAATGTTATTGAAATTAGTGAATTTATGTGATATAAATACTTAGTGTTTATCATTTTTCAATTTTAATTGTAAATTCTATAAAATTTAAAAAATAACATATTTAAAACTTCAATAAGCACATTTTTTGGATGCTAAAATAATTTAATTTAAATAAATTAATTTAACCTTACATTATCGTATCTTTTAAACTAAAAATAAAATTACAATAAATTCAAATATTAAATGAATTAATACATAATTGAATTACTACATAATTCCTTCATTAAAATCTATCCAAACAAGAAAGGTTATAGAATGAATATAATATTAATAGGTCCGCCTGCTACTGGTAAAGGAACACAAGCGATAATTTTATCTAAATATTTTAACATTCCGCATATTTCGACAGGAGATATTTTCAGAAAAAATTTACAATTAAATACTGATTTAGGCAAATCAGCAAATTCTTATATAGAAAAAGGTTTTTTAGTTCCTGATTATATCACAAATGCTATGGTTAAAGAACAATTATTAAAAGACACAAATAAAAAAGGTTTTATTTTAGACGGTTTTCCTAGAAATTCGCTGCAAGCCGCCTTTTTAAATGAATTATTTCAACAACACAATATTATTTTGACACAAGTAATTTATTTTAATTCTGATATCAAAATTTTACAAAAAAGAATTTTAGGCAGAATAATATGCCCAAAATGCAGAGAAATTTACCATTTAGAAACTAAAAAACCCAAACAAAAGGGGATATGTGATAAAGATAATACTGTTTTAATCCAAAGAAAAGATGATAATTTAATAACCTTTAATGAACGTTTAGCGATTTATCAAAAAGAAACTTATCCTTTGATAGAACATTATCGTAATAAAAATCAACTCTTAGAAATTCGCATTGACGATGATAATATGTCTATCGATGATGTAACAAAAATTTTATTAAAAAAATTTAAAAATATCAAAAAACAAACATAAAAATTCTATATATAACTTATTAAAATAATTTTTATAATTTAAAATTAATTTATATTTTACTTTCATCAATTAAATAAAAAGATAAAAATTGTCGATTTATTTTTAAATAAATATGAGTTAAAATGCCAGAAAAGAACAAAACCGATAAAAAACGAATATAAATCCAAGGAGATGAAAATCTTTTTATAAATTTATTATAAAAAGAAAAATTATTGAAATAATAATAATTTTTGTTATAAAAAATACAATCTAAAAAAAAAAGATTCAACAAAATTGATGTCATAAAATATAAACAACAAATTAAAGTTACTCGCCAATAAACCGAAAAAAATGAATCAAAATATTTTGATAGTAAACAAATAGGTAAAATACCTAAGCAAAATCCATAAAATACAGTTAATAATGGATTATATGGATAAATAGTGCCCCTAAAACAAAAACCAAGGATTTCTATAAAAGAAATAGAAACAAAAGACCAAAAATAATGACGATTAAATAAAGGGATAAAAAATAAAGGTATTAATTTAAAACCATCTAACCAAATGATAGAATTCCAAAAACGTAATAAAGAATAAGAAGCGAATAATTTTTTAAAAATAAAATCTAAAACAAGAGATAAAGAAGATAAACAAGCTAAAAAAATTATTCGCTCTAAAGATGATAATTTCAGTTTTTTCATATGTATAATTTTCCTCTTGACTTTATAAATGTGTTATTTATTTAAAAATTTGTTTCATTTACAAATTCAAAAACACAATTACAAATTTTTACTTGATCACATGATTTCATTCCTCTTTTTTTTAATTCTTCTTCAACTCCTATTTTTTTCAAAATATAAGAAAAATAACTAATTGATTCATGATTACTAAAATCCGTTCTATGAAATAATTTTTCAATATAATCACCAGTAACTACATAACAACCATTGCTTTCTTTGGAAATGATAAACTTAACTGATTCATTAAGAGTAAAAATCTTTCTATCTTCGATATCATTAACAGTTAAATCATTATTATACAAATCATTTTTTTGCAAATATTCTATAATAATATTTTTTAAAGTTGTTAAACCTGAATAATTAACAATAGAAATAGGAATGATGGTCTTATCTTTTATTTTTTTTGATAAAATAATAAAATTTTTTTGAAAACAAAGTAAATCTGTTTTATTAATAACTATTATTTGAGGTTTTTTTAACATATTAACATTATATTTTTTTAATTCTTCGTTTAATAATAAATAATCTGAATAAATATTATCATTTGAAGCATCACATATATGCAATAACAATTTACATCTTTCAATATGTTTTAAAAAATTAATACCCTGACCACGTCCTAAAGAAGCATTTTCAATTAACCCAGGAATATCAGCAATCACAAAATTTAATTTTTTATCAAAAACCATTCCTAAGCAAGGTGTTAAAGTAGTAAAGGGATAAGAAGCAATTTTCGGTTTAGCATTAGATAAAGCAGCTAATAAAGAAGATTTGCCTACATTAGGTAAACCTAATAAACCCACATCTGCTAACATTTTTAATTCTGTTCTAATAATTAAACTTTCTCCCAAATCGCCTTTTTCAGCATAAGACGGAGCTGAATTATAATGGTTAGCCAAGGCGAAATTACCTTTACCACCTTTACCGCCTCGAGCAATTATTAAATGTTCTCCGGCTTTTAAAATTTCTCCAATTAATTGATTATTTGTATGATTATAAATTAAAACACCCAAAGGCACTTCTATAAATAAATTAGGAGCATTAGCTCCATTTTTATTTTTATTTTCACCGTTATAACCATTTAAAGCTTTAATTTTTTTACGATATTTAAGTTTAAATAAATTATTTTCGCCCGAAACGCCTACAAAAATTACAGATCCTCCGTGACCTCCATTTCCTCCTGAAGGCCCTCCATAAGGGACATATTTTTCCCTTCTAAAAGCGACTTTTCCACATCCCCCATCGCCAGCTTTCACATAATTTATAACTTCATCAATAAAATTCATATAATTCCCTAAATTCATTAGATAAATAGCCGATAAATTTAGTAATAAATTTTATCTTTTTTTATAGCAAAATGCAAAATAATATTTTTTATATTAAGATAAACAGAATTAAAAATTCCTTTGTATCCGAATATTTTGTTATCTTGATAAAAAAAGATAAATTAAATTTTTTTCATGTTAAAAAATTATTAAATAATTTTAACCCATTAAATTTATCTGATGTTATTGTAAATCAAAAATACTAAAGTTAATAATATTATAATTAATGAAAAAATATAATTAATTCATATTTTTAATTTAATTAAAATATCATTTAACACTCAAATAGTCGATAATTATAATCAAAAAATCAATTAATAAATAAAAAAATACTTTAATATTAATAATTAATTCTTAAAAAAGATATATATTTTTACATAAGTAATAATTATCAAGAAAAAATTTTTAAACATTATTATTTTGGTTATCTTCTTGGCAATAAAATTATTGTTTTAAAATACTGTTATAAACTGACGCACAAGTTTTTTGTTTTTTATTGATACGAATTTTTTCAAATTTAACAAAACCATTAATTAGAGCAAATAAAGTATCATCTTTACCCAAACCAACATTTTTACCCGGAACAACTTTAGTCCCTCTTTGACGATAAATAATAGATCCAGCATTTGTATATTGACCATCTGATAATTTAGCGCCTAAAGATTTAGAATGAGAATCGCGCCCGTTACGTGTCGAACTAACTCCTTTTTTAGTTGCAAACAATTGAATATTTAATTTAAACATAATCAACCTCTTTTAATTTGTATTTTTAATCAATTTAATTTTCAAATAAGTTTGGTACTGTTGGCTTAAATCTTTTAAAGTATATTTTAAATTTTGTAATAATTTATTAACTATTAAATTAGATTTTAATAAAATTAATTTAAAATAACCTTTTTTTAATTTAAAACTAATTTTATTTTTTAAGTTTAATAATTCAATAGCATTAACAGTAACTATTATAGCAGTGGATACCGAAGAACAAACTATATCATTTGAACCGGAATATTGCGCATGACCTTGAATCAGAATAGAAATAATATTGTTGTTTTTATATTTTATAAAACATTCGATCATATATAATTAACAAAATCATTTAGGAAAATTAATATTCGTAATTAAAAGTTTTGTATATAATTGTCTATGTCCTTTTTTACAACGATACTTTTTACGTCTTTTATAAGTTGCTACAATAATTTTTTTTGATTTACCCTGTTTAAGAACTTTAGCCTCTACTGTTGCTCCTTGAACACAAGGATTTCCTAAAATAGAGTTGCCTTCAGAATGAATAGCTAAAACTTTACGAAACACATAAACTTCTTCGGGTCTTGCCGATAATTTATCTGTAAAAATTTCTTGATTTAAAGTGACTTGGAATTGTTTATTACCATTTGATACAATAGCAAATTTATCCATAAATAACCTCTTTCTTTATTAAAAAACATAATAATATATTATCATTGTAAAATACTTTAAAATAATATCAATATAATTCAAATAATTTGGTTTGATTCAAATAAATAATTATTTCCTTTTATTCTTCATCATCAAGCCATTGCATAATCATTTCAAGAGCTATTATTCACATTTATAGATTTTTATGATTTTAATGATTGAAACGATTATGAGTATGTTGTCGGCAACGAAGACAACAACTACCTGAATATTTTATTTCATTGGCTAAACTACATAAAATTTGTTTATTACATTCAGGATTAGAGCAATTAATATATCTTTCACAAGGGGTTTGATCAAAAAAATCTTTACCTATAATAGTATGTCTTTTTTTATTAACTTTCACAGCAATTCTTTTATCAAAAACATAAAGACTACCTTGAAATCCTTCGCCTTGAAGCTCTTTATCTTGACTATAATTAATAATTCCTCCTTTTAGTTGGAAAACTTCAGATATACCTTTATTCTTTAAATAAACAGATAATTTTTCGCACCTTACTCCTCCAGTACAATATGTTAAAACTTTTTTATTCGCGAACAAATATAAATTTTTATCTATCCAAGCGGGTAATTCTCGAAAATTATTAATATCAGGTAAAATAGCGTTTAAAAAATTTCCTAATTTTGTTTCATAATTATTACGAGCATCTAATAAAATGATATCAGATTTTTGAGATAAATAATAAAAATCTTTAGGTTCTAAATAACAACTATTTTTAGGAAAGACATCATTTATTAACTTTAAAGATACTATTTCTTTTTTATATTTTACAGAAAGTTTTGGAAAAACATGACCATTAACCGAATCTATTTTAAATGCAGTATTAGCTAAAAAAGAATCTTGTAATAAAAATTGCATATAAGAATTAATATCTTTTATTAATCCTGACAAAGTACCGTTAATACCTTCATCAGAAATAATAATTCTACCTAACAATTTATTTCTAATACAAAATGTTTTGTGAAGATCACATAAAGTTTGAGGACTTTTAATATAATTATAGTTATAAAATAAAATAACTTGATAAAGATTTTCGTCAATTTGATTTTTACTAGATACCATAGTATTTAATAATTCCTTTATTTTTAAAAAAAATACAAGTATATATAAAAAATAATAACTAAATTTAAATTATTTAATTTGATTTGTAACTTGTAATTACCTAAAATAATTAAATTCATAAAATCAAAAGTTTTTATCAATCAATTTAGAAAATTTAGGATCTTGAGCATATTTTTTATAATTTAATTTTTGCAAAAATTTTAAAGTAGTTATAGGAACTAATTTTTCCATATCTTTAAAATTTCCCTGAATAAATAACTTACGAACTTGCGTTGCTGAAATAGGTTTAAAATCCACCGTTAATCGAGATAAAATAACTAATTCTACCGGAGATTGAAACAAAATTTCTTTCATGATGGTATTGTATAAATTAGTAGTAGATGAAAAAGGTTCTTCCCCTACATAACGTTTTTTAATGCCCAAATGATAAGCTATATAATTTTTGAAAATATTTGTATCTAAAATAGCTTGAGAGCGAATTACTTGTTCAGAAGATGGTAAAAAATAAGAAGGGAAAACATTTCTTGATACTAAATAATTACTACCTTCTATAATACAAACATTTTTTATGTTTTGTGTAGCTAATTTGACCATTTCTTTACGCTGTTCATAAGAAAATAAAGATATATCTTCTTTAACCATAATAAGATAAACAAAATCACTATTATTAGATGCTGTTTGAGTACGAATAGATTATTGGCGTTTCATCGATAAGATGTTTTTTCATCAACTATTACCAACAGCCCCCGTCCAAACGGTGCGAGCAAGTTTCCCAGCACACCGCTTTCCATAATTTATCCCTGTTCCGGGTTTAACTTCGTGTCACCACTGGTTAAATGTTTATTCT
>NZ_JAOSIQ010000020.1 GCF_030586845.1 Candidatus Phytoplasma bonamiae
CTATATAATCAGAATAAACAACTAATGAGTGGTGACATAACGTTAGTCCTCGGAAGAGGGTGAATTATGGCAAGCCGGATGCTTGGAAACTTGCTTGTCCGGTTTAGATGGGGGCTATTTGTAATAGTTATCAGAAAGACAAATTCTGAGATCGAAACGCAAATAATCTATCCATATATTTAGCTGTTATTAATAAACCGAGTGATTTGATAGTGCATCCTTCAGTGAGTTTTCGAGGTGTTACTTTAATTAATGGTTTATTATATCAACTTAAAGATTTTAGTAAAATGCCTTTGAGCGAACGCATGGGCATTATTCATCGTTTAGATAAAGATACTACGGGTTTGATTTTGGTTGGTAAAACGATAGAAGCGGTCGAGAAAATGCAACAATTATTGCAAAATAAAGGCATTAAAAGGATATATTATGCTTTAATTGAAGGTTTTTTAGATAAAAAAGGAACTATTATTTTACCTATTAAAAGAGATTATCATAATCCTTTGAAAATGTCTGTAACATCTCAAGGTAAACTGGCTATTACGCATTTTACTACTTTAAAAAAGTTTCATCATTATTCTCTTTTAGAACTTCAATTAGAAACAGGACGTACTCATCAAATTCGTGTGCATTTAAGTTATTTAAAACATCCTATTATAGGGGATATTTTATATAATTCCAAAAAATACTCGGTTTCTTCTCAACTTTTACATGCTAAACGATTATATTTTAATCATCCTTGGACAGGGCAAAAATTACAATTTGATGTCCCTTTGCCTAAAAAATTTTCTGAATTTATCAAGTTTTTAGAATAATTTTTAGTTAATGATTTTAATTATATTTAAACTATCCTGATTTTGGATATTTTAAGTATAATTTTATTTTTTTCGAAATATGTTAATTCAATATTAAATTTAAAATAATTTTTTTCGGAAAATTAGGAGAATTTTTTTATGTATTTGCAAAAATTGCAAAATCAAATTACTAATATTTTAAATACAAAATTTAATATTAAGTCTATAATAAAACATTATGATAAAGATTTATCATGGGATTTTTATTTGCCTTTATTTATCTATCGCGAACAATGGAATAATGATTTATCAAAGATCTTTAACGATTTTAAAGAAATTTTATTAAATTTATCAATAGTATCAGAAGTTCAATTAGATAATGGTTTTTTGAATATTAAATTAAAACGAGGTTTAATTAGTCAAAAAATTTTAAGTTTAATTTATAAATTATCTGAAAATTATGCTCAAAAAGCAATTAACAATCAGGTTATTATTTTAGATTATTCTTCTCCTAATATTGCGAAAAATTTTTCTATTGGCCATTTACGTTCTACTATTATTGGCAATGTTTTAAAAAATATTTATCGAAAGTTAGGTTTTATAACTATTGGTATTAATCATTTAGGAGATTGGGGAACTCAATTTGGTCAAATGATTTTAGCTTATCAAAAATGGGGTAAAGAAGATTTGCTTTTGAATAATCCTATCGATGAATTGCAAAAACTTTATATTTTGTTCCATGAAAAAGCACAAACTGATACCACTCTTTATTTGGAAGCTAAAAATATTTTTAAAAAATTAGAAGAAAAAGATGAACAAATATTTAAATTATGGCGTTTCTTTAGACGTATTTCTTTAAGCGAATTTCGAAAAATTTATAAATTATTAGGTATTTCGTTTGATTTTTATATAGGAGAATCTTTTTATCACCAAAAGGCTTTACGATTAGTTAAGAAATTATGTCAACAAAAATTAATTATTTTGGATCAAAAAGCCTATATTTTTCCTTTAGAAAATATACCTTCAGCTTTAATTCAAAAAGACAATGGTAGTACTCTTTATTTAACTCGTGATATTGCTTGTTTATTGTATCGTGCTAAAAAATTTAATTTTCAGAAAATGTTATATATAGTAGGTAATGAACAAAAATTACATTATCAACAATTAATTGCAATTATGAAAAAAATGGGATATTTTTTTGATATTCAACATGTTAATTTTGGTTTAATTTGTTTAAATGAAGTTAAAATTTCTACTCGAAAACACCAAGATTATAAATTAATAGATATTATCCGTTATGCTCAAAATAAGATTATAAAAATTATTGAAAATAGAAATAAAACTTTATCGAAAATAAATATAAGCAAAGTAGCGGAAAAAATTGCTATCGGCGCAATTATTTTTAATGATTTAAAAAATGATCGCCATTTAAATATTGATTTTAATTTAGAAAATATGATTAAGTTTGAAGGCAACACAGGGCCTTATTTGCAATATACTTTGGTACGTCTAAAATCGATTATTTCTAAAATCAAATGTAATATTGAACTAGATAAATTGAATTGGTTATTTTTAACTAATTATTTTCAAAAAGATTATTATTTTATTATTGTGAAATTATTAGATGATTTTCCTGTGATTTTAGAAAAAATTATTCAAAATAATATGCCTAGTTTATTAGCTCGTTATTTATTTAAATTATCTCAATATACTAATTATTTATATGAAAAAGAAAAAATTTTAACTTCTCAATTAGAATTGCAACAAGGACTTGTTTTATTGATTAAAAGTATTTGTATAGTTTTAGAAGAAGGATTAAAATTATTAGGAATTCCTATTGTAATCAAAATGTGAATTTATTATGATAATATAAGTTATGTTTTAAAAAAATCAACATTAATTTATATAAAAGCAAATTAATTGATAAACATTTTATATTTTCTTTTTTTTATAACATATTAAAGAGAATTATTATAACTAAAAAAAGTTATATTAATTTATGAATATTTTGTAGTATATGATAATGGATATAATAATTAATGTTTTTGTTAAATTTAGATTTTTTTGAAATTTTTTGAAGGAATAGAGGCGATTAGTTGATATGATTTTTATTTTAATTAGTATTTTATTAGGGAGTTTAGGTATATTTTTATTGGTGAATTTTCGTATTTTGCAAAATAAAACAATTGTTATTTTAATAACAAGTGTTTTTATATTAATTATATTATTATGGGTTATTATAAAATATTATCCAAAAAGTAGAAATAATTTAAATGAACAAGATAAACATATTTTAACTGTGGGGTTAACAGCTCAAGTACAAGAAGGTTTTGGTATATTTGGGCAAGGAGCTAATACGGTTGTTAACAGTCGCATTAGAGATTTATTGCATGAATCTTTAATCAAAGCGCATCCTTTTAAAGAAAATAATGTTATAAAAATAATTTATAAACCTTGTCTTTTGACTGCTATGCCGGAAAAAATAACAGAAGGTGAATTCGCAGGATATTATCAATGTTGTTTATCTCCGGGTATTAAATTTCATAATGGATGTATATTAAATAATCAAGATGTTATTGATAATTTTCTTTATAATAAAGAAAAAGGCGGTGAACATTCTAGTTTTATTCAAGATATTAAACCAGATAATAATGATATAAATCGTTTTTTTATCCTTTTTACAGATGATCAAGATCCATTAAATTATCATCATTTAAGCAAAATACCTATTATTATGTTTGAAGGTGATAAAAACAAAATACCTAATCGTCGAATCGGTTTAGGCGCTTTTCAATTAAAATATTTCGATAACAATAATATCCAATTAGATCGTTTTATGGATTATTACAGAAAAGATGATTATGGCGATAGTAATATTAAACAAATTAAATTTTGTTATATTCCAGATGCTCAAACTATAAATATGCATCTTAAAAGGGGAGATATTGATATATCTTATCTTATTCTTGATAAAACTTCATCTAAAGATTTATCTCGATCTTCTGATTTGCAAATTATGAAACCAGAATCACTCACTATAACATATTTATTTTTAAATTGCCAAAAATTATCAATTGAAGAACGTAAAAGTATTGTCGAAACATTAACTCCGGACAAAAAAAAACAATTTTTGGAACAATTAGGTGAGATTTCGGAGCGTTATCAAATAGTTAATAGTATGTCAGATCCACGTATGATAGGTTATTTAGAAACACCTAATTTTGATAATTTTTGTGTAAGTCGAAAACCTGATACCAATAAATCCATAAGTTTTTTAAGCATTAATCAAACATCTCCTATTCCTTATCGTTATGCTAGTCGTATAACTGATTTTTTACAAAAAGCAAAATTTAATGTTAAGCACGAAATTAGAGAATTAAATGAATTGGCCAATCAAGGAGAAAAAGGTGATTTTGATATGTTAATGATTTCGGAAAATTTTGAAAACATCACTCCTTATTATGTTCTTAATTATTTTTTTGGTCCTAAAGATAAAGGAGGATCTATGTGTTGGCATCAATTATCAGATAATGAAGAAATTATTAAAGGTTTAAATAATTTAAAATTGAATAGTGATAATGCCCCTGATTACGATCAACAAGTTCGGGATTTTCATCAATTATTATTTCATAAATATGCCATTATTCCTTTATATTGCCAAAAATATTCTGAAATAGCTATTCGTAAGAATATAAAAAATTTTAATATTAATATACTTGGGGATCAAGATATAACTAAATTACGTAAAATTTAAATTAACTACATTTTAAATAAAAATTTTTCATTTTTAAGTGAATTGTGGTAGATCAAAGGAGCAGCTGAGATTAAATGTTTTTTCACAAATATTTTGTCAAAAAATTATTTTATGTCGGATTAATTTTTTTAATTGTTTCTATATTAATTTTTAGTGCTATGAAATTTTTTTCAGATCCTGTTATATCTTTATTAGGTTATAAAAGTACTTTTCAACAACGAGAACAATTAAGAATTCAATTAGGATTGGATAAAACTTTTTTAGAACAATTTTGGAGTTATATTTATAAGATCATTTTTAAATGGGATTTCGGCAAATCTTATGTGTATCCACAAATTTCAGCTTTAAGTTTATTTATAAAATCTTTTAAAATAACTTTTACGATAACTTGTTTAAGTTGTTTGATAGCTTCATTAATAGGAATTTTTTTAGGTTATTTATCCGCTATAAATTTTAAAAGTAAAATAGATTATATTTTGATTTTTATCTCTATTTTGTTTATTTCTATGCCAAGTTTTATTATTGGTTTTTTATTGCAATATTTTTTAGCTTTCTATTTAAATTTATTACCTATTTCAGGATTAGATCATATTAAATCATGGATTTTGCCTATTATCTCTTTAAGTTTGGTAGCAGTTTTTTCGATTTTTCGTATTGCTCGTGTTACTTTAATATCTGTTTCGGAACAACCTTTTGTTATAGCTGCTAGAGCAAAAGGCTTGTCGAACAAAAGAATTTGGTTTAAACATATATTAAAAAATTCTTTAATTCCGATTCTTACTCATGTTAGTTTAATTTTTAATTTTATGTTAAGTGGTGCTATCGTTTTAGAAAGTATTTTTAATTTAAATGGTTTAGGTTTATTAATGTTTAATTCTTTTAATCAAAGAGATCTTCCTGTTTTACAATGTTGCGTAATAATGTTATCTTTAGTTATTAGTTTGATTGGAATTTTAGTTGAATTTTTATGTTATTTTATCGATCCAACTTTTACTAAAAAGTAATTTTTTTACATTTTTACAATAATTAGGAGGTATAATTTTATTATTCGAAAAAAAATATTTTATTTTTTAAATTTTTTATGTAAAAAAAATAAAATTTTATTGGTTGGTTTGATTTTATTACTTTGTTTGCTGGGAATAACTTTTATTCTTCCCATGATTATTCCAAATAAAACTTCTATGTGGAATTCCATGTATGAATCTTTTTTAGAACCCGGATCTTATCATTGGATTGGAACAGATTCTTTAGGTCATGATGTTTTTTCTTATTTGCTTAGAGGAACTATGACATCTTTGTATATAGCTGTTCTTTCTGTTTCTATTAGTTTTGTAATAGGAGGGATTTTAGGAATTTTAGGTGGTTATTTTTCAGGTTTTTGGGATATTATAACTAATTTTATTTGTGATTATTTAATTGTTTTCCCGGATTTTATTTTAGCATTTCTAATTATGTTTTTTTTGAAAACTGGACTTTATCAATTAATTATGGTTTTATCTATTTGTTATTTGCCAACATTTATTAAAAATATTAAAAATGCTACTATTAAAATAGCTCGTCAAGATTTTGTTAAAAACGCTTTGTCTTTAGGAGCTAGTCATATTTACATTATTCGTAAACATATTTTTCCTCATTTATTAACTACTTTGTTAATGAGAATGGTTTTAAGTTTAAGTAGTGTTATTTTGGTAGCCTCTTCTTTTGGTTTTATTGGAATTGGTTTAGATAATTCTATCCCAGAATGGGGACTTTTATTGAGTCTTAATAAATCTTATATTTATATTTATCCTAGATTATTCTTTTTTCCTATGATGTTTATTATTTTTACTAATTTAGCCTTTAATTTTATAGCAGAAGGTATTAATGAATTTATTGAATAAATTGCTATGTGCGACTAATAGATTCGTTCGTTTTCAAAGAAAGAGGTATAAATAATGGGCATAATAAACTCCCAAATTTTATTTAAAGTTGAAAATTTGCATAAATCTTTTATAATTAATAAAAGAATTTTTCAAGCAAATTATAATATTAATTTATCCATTTTTAAACAAGAAACTTTAAGTATTATCGGTGAATCAGGTTCGGGAAAATCTACTTTAGGTCAATTAATTATACAATTACAAAAAAATAATCACGGTAATGTTTGGTATTTTCCTGAAAATAATTTAAATATTAATTTAAGTATGTTAAAACCTAGTCAAATGAAAATTTGGCGCCCCGATTTACAAATTATTTTTCAAAATTCTTTTTCAGCTTTAAACCCTAAATTTAAAATTCGTGATATTATCGGAGAAGGTTTAATAATTCACCGAAAAGTTTTAGGTTATAAAGATCCCAGGTATCATCAGCAAATTATAGATATCATGAATAAATGCGGATTATCTTTAGATTTGATGGAACGTTATCCAGCTGAATTAAGTGGAGGCCAAAGACAAAGAGTAAATATAGCTAAAACATTAATTTTAAAACCTAAATTTGTAGTTTGTGATGAAATTGTTTCTGCGTTAGATGTAACTGTGCAAAAACAAATTTTAGATCTTTTGAATGATTTTAAAAATAGATATAAAATTACTTATTTGTTTATTTCTCATGATTTAGGAGTGGCTCAATATATTAGTGATAGAATTGGAGTAATGTATCAAGGTCAATTAGTAGAATTGGCTTCTACAAAAGAAATTTTTCAAAAACCTATGCATTTTTATACTAAATCATTATTAAATGCGATTCCTCGTATTCCTTGTTATGAAACAAGTAATTTTAAAAATTTTTTCTAATAAAATAAATTAATAATTTTGTAATTAATATAATTTAAAGTGATTTAAATTAATAAATGCTATAAGAGATCGAATTTTTCTTATAAAAATGTAAGGATATTTTAACTAATTAAATAATTTTCCAAAAAGTTAAAGTGTTTTTATTTATATCTATTATTAAGGGATCATATAATATGAGTTTGTTACAAGTAAAAGATTTACATACTTATTTTCAATCTGAAAATTCTTTGGTTAAAGCGGTTAGAGGAGTTAGTTTTGAAGTAAAAGAACAAGAAACTTTGGCTATTATAGGTGAATCTGGTTCTGGAAAAAGTCAAATTGCTTTATCGATTTTAAAACTTTTTCAAAATAATCAAAAAATTGTTCAAGGGCAAATTATTTTTAATCAAGAAGTAATTTCTGATTTCGATGAAAATCAAATGCGTAAAATTCGTGGTAAAGAAATCAGTATTATTTTTCAAGATCCTGTTTCAAGTTTAAACCCTTTATTCAAAATAAAAACACAAATTTTTGAAATTTTAAAATTACGTAAAGGGGTATATGGGTCACAAGCTTTTCTTCAGTCTATACAGTTATTAAAGCAGGTAGAGGTTTCCGATCCTTATAAAGTTTTGGAATCTTATCCGTATCAATTATCTGGAGGATTATGTCAAAGAATATCTATAGCTATTTCTTTGATTTCTCGTCCGAAATTGTTAATTGCAGATGAACCTACTACTGCTATAGATGTTATAGTTCAACAAGAAATTTTAAATTTAATTAAAGATATGCAAAGAAAATATAATATGTCTATGATTTTTATTACACATGATTTAAGCATTGTAGCTTCTTTAGTACAAAATATTATTGTTTTATATAAAGGTATGGTTATTGAAAAAGCTCCTTGTGAAAAAATTTTTAGTAACCCTATACATCCTTACACTAAAAAATTATTAAATGACTTTTTATCAACTAGCATTTATCGTTCTCGTATTAAACTTAACGACAATATTTATAATGCTGAAAATGATGTTTTTGATTTTCGTAATTTTAAAAAATATGCAGAACCAGATTTAGATTTATATCAAGTATCTGATAAACATTTTATTAGTTGCACTTTAAAAAAATAATTTTTATTTAATTAAAAGTTTATTTTTCAATTTTTTATTGCATTTCTTAAGAAATTTTTATAAAGAATATGTTTTTATTATGTAAAAATATGACTAAAATATTTAAATCCCAAAAATATTTTATTTCTGTTTTAAATTATATTAATTTGTCTTACTTCCTTTCTAAAGATTTTTTAGTTTTATTATAGAAAATATGGTAGCGGAAAATCATTTAATGAATATATTAAAGCAGTTTAGAAACAAATATTAACCGAGTTTTTAGTTTAAACATAAATATTTATCAAATTTAAATAAAAATGAATTGAATAATTACAAGAAATCAATCAGTTGGTTTTATTTTAAAAATTTTAATTTAATTAATAATTTAACAGTATTCTTCCAAGATATATAGTTATTACTTTATAATTTCAAAATAGAAAAGTTTTATAATATTATTTTATTAATAACATTCTCGATATTATTTATTAGGTTTATTTAATTTAGTTTGTTTTTTTATGAAACCTTTTGTTTGGTTATTACATCAAATAAGTAATATCATTCTATATTGTTTAAGAATTGATCCTAATAAAACTCAAGATATTG
>NZ_JAOSIQ010000021.1 GCF_030586845.1 Candidatus Phytoplasma bonamiae
CCATCCGGACTTTTATTTCCGGATTAGTAAACTTAATTACTTAGTTTTAGGATTCTCCAAGTTACCTTAAATTTCTACCTTAATTCCTTAGGGGAAGTATCCTCTTTTGGAGGCTGATTCCAGGTTTCTTTATTTGATAAACTATCCAATACTGATTGTTAATATTGATAGACTCTGGACTGTCCGTTTAAGCAACTTCCGGTACAGGTTTGCTAATTACATCAATTTTCCTTCTTAGGCCATCTCAGGCTTTTCCATAGAATTATTTGGTGGCGGAGTCTTCTTGACTAGTTTGCTTTTGTCGCAACCCGCTTTTATGGTCTGCTGTAGTCCGTCATTCTTTCATTTGACTGATCGACCATATCCTTTCAGGGTTTATCAGCCCTGGCTATTGGTTAGATAGCACGAAATTTAGGCCTCTTTGGCGCCCCAATCAATAGCATCGATATCCACAGCTCTAGCTGCATGTAATATCATTTGACGAGCAAAAAATAATTCATGACGATTAATAGTTTTAGTAGCTTGCAAATTTAACATATAATCGACACCGCCCAAAGCAATTCCTACTACTCGCGAAGAAGATGAAGCTATTTCGAGCGCATTTAAAACTCCTTTAGCGCTTTCTATAGCACAAAAAATAACAATTTTAGAAGATTTATTATATTTAGACTCAATATTTTCAATATCTTTAATAACTCGTAAAACTTCTAATTTTGATTCAACCTTCGGTAAACGAATAGCATCTAATTTTTCGTTAGTTACCATAGCTTCTAAATCTTTCTGATAAAAAGGAGTGTCAAAGGCATTAATTCGTACCATAGTTTCAATGTTAAACCTATGATAATCTAAAAAACTAATCATATTTCGAGTTAATTCGCGTGCAGCATCCTTTTCTTCGACAGCAATAGCATCCTCTAAATCAAATATCACACTATCTACCTGATAAGAAATAACATCTTTAAATAAAGCAGGATTATTACCAGGTACAAATAACATGGTTTTTCTATTTTTTTTCATTTTGAACCTCGATATTATGTTTTATATTTAAAAATTAAAAAAATTTTAATAATAATATAGATAAATCAGGCTTTAGAACGCTCTAAAGCTACTAAAATACGTGACTTTAAAACAATTTCTAAAGCGCCTTGATCTTGGATTAAAACTTTACAACTAGTAATATTATTTTTTTTTAAAATTTCAAGAGTTAAAGAGCGCATTCTTTCTCCAAATTGTTTTTCAAAAGGTGATTGGATGATAATTTGTATAATATCAGATAAATTAGGTTCTATAGTTACTAAACAATCACTCGAATTGAGAGAACCACAAAAAGCTCTTTTTATAATTGGATTGAATTTATTATTATTTATCATTTCCTAATAATCCTCTTTTTTTGATAACTTTTTGAACTATATCAACATATTTCGCAGCTAAATTAGCTATTTTAACTTCATCCACTACATCCGCATTGTGATCGCTACCTAATTCACCCGTAATACCAACTGCTAATGCACCTGCTTCGAAATAATCCAAAATGTTTGATAAATTAATACCTCCTGTTGCTAAAATAGGCCAATTTGGAAAAGGATCTCGAATTAAGGATAAAGCTTGAGCTGTAAAAACAATGCTCGGATACAATTTTAATAAAAAAGCTCCTTTTTGAATTGCTAGATACATTTCATTAACACTCATAACTCCGGGAACATATAAAATATCATTTTTAATAGACCAATTTAAAATTTCTTCATTATAAACCGGAGACACTAAATATTGTGCTCCTGCTTCTAAAGCTGTTTTAGCTTCTTGTAATGTTAATACAGTGCCAGCTCCAATCATTGCTTTCGGATATTGCAAACTAATTTCTTTAATTATTGAAAAAGCTTGAGGAATAGTTAAAGTAATTTCGGCAAAACGAAAACCATTTTCTAATGTATTTTTTAAAATTTTATAAGCATTATTTTTAGTTTTAGTACGAACAATCACACTTAAAGGATTTTTCTTTAAATAATAAATTTTTTTTTGAATATTTTGCACCTAACACACTCCGTTTTGATTAATTTTAATTAATAAATATATTTTAAACTAAAAAGTTAATATTAATAAATATTAACCAACCGATTTACACAAAATAAAAAATAAGTTACAACAGATAAATCAGCACAACCCCCTGGGGATATCTTATGATTTACATAGTAATCATTTTTAGATAAAATAGCTTTTTGAAAAATTCTAAAACCCATATTTTCTAAAATATTTAACCATAATAAAGCTTTTGTTTGTATTTTTTTAAAAAATAAAAAACCAATTTTATTAATTAAAGATACGGATAGATTAATTGCGTTTTATACAACGATTTGTATTTGTTGTTTTATTTACAATCAGCCCCCGTCCAAACCGGACAAGCAAGTTTCCAAGCATCCGGCTTTCCATAATTTACTCTCTTTCGAGAACCAATTTCTCCTCACGGTTGATTAGTTATTTATTCTTATTGTTCTTATTCTTTCTGATATCATGTATTTGCTGATTGGTTATCTTACGATGACAATCTTTACACAATACCTTTGTTCTTTTATTCATGATACTTTGGTAATGCGCATTGCGAATTGTTCCAATGTGATGAATTTGAAGTTGGGTTGTTTTGTCGCAATTCTCACAACGTTCCGCTTTTAAACGGTCAGTTAGATGGGTACGACCTTGGAATATAAACCTATTAATGGTAATGTCCGGGTTTCCCTTATAGTTACGCATTTTTTTAATTTTATTCCAAGAGTAAACATCCCATGGTTCGTATTGGGTTTTTCCTTTATTAAGATAAGTAATCCCCCAGGTCGAACCAATTTTACATTTCTTTCGAACTCTAGCAATTGACGTTTTTTGTTTCCTTGCCAGTGTTTTCAAACAGCTATATTCTGCTAGATAATTTAGATGAGTTAAAACACCAAGATTGTTAGCTAAACAGAATTATCGGATAATTCCTCTGACAACTGTTTTATAGGTCCGGATTATTTCTAATTCGTCTCTATCTGCTAATGTTTCGTCATGTTTCACCTTCCCCCTTTTTGACCAATTGTGTTCATATCCGTATTCTTTGTCTTTCGCTTTGGGAATTTGGATTTGGACCTTGCCATTTAGGTAATTATTTGAGGTTTTCTTTTTCCGCGTTTTTTTGGTGGGATTCACCTTTACCATGTAGGATAAAAACCTAGTTCCTTTACTGGCTTTGACAATTTTTGATTTATTCTTACTGATGGTAAGCTTTAAATCTTGTTCTAACCATTGTGTAACTTGGTTCTTGATACTGCGCGCCTTACTATATTCCCCCTTGACGCCAATGATAAAATCATCCGCATAACGGATATATTCAACTCTTATTTTTGGATTTAGATTGATATGACTATCAATTACCAGACTATGATGTTGGTTTTTAGACCATGCTTTCTTATATTTTGGGTTATCCTTCCAAATCGGTTTCCCTTCCTTGATCAGTTCCCCCATTTTCAGGTCGATGTAATGTAAATATACATTCGCCAACAAAAGAGAAATAATTCCTCCTTGAGGAGAGCCTGATAAGGATTCATATTTGATGCCATCTTTCATGAAGCCCGCTTTTAACCATTTGTTAATGGTTGACAGTGTTTTATTCTTTTTGATGAACTGATTTAAGGTTCTCATCAGAATCTCATGATTGATGGTATCGAAGTAACCTTTTAAGTCAATTTTGACAAGGTAATCAATTCCTTTAAATCTTTGTTTGACACGTTTGATAGCGTCATGACATGATTTTTTGGTTCTAAATCCAAAACTCCATTCTGAGAAGATATTTTCGAAATAGGGAGTTAAAAGTTGTTCCAAACATTTTTGCATCAGTCTATCTTTGATAGTCGGTATACCCAAAGGTCTAGTTTTTTTATTATCTTTAGGAATGAGGGTTCTTTTAACTGGTTTTGGGTTGTACCTGTTATTAACATATTCCCGATGGTATCTTTCTAGTCTTTCCAGATTAATTCCATCGATGGTTTTATTGTCAATTCCAGGTGTACCCGCTCCTTTGTTAGCCGCAATTTTATTAAATGCTGTTAACATGTTGTAAAAGTTATTCATTCCCTGTTGGAGTTCTCTTTTTAAAGAGTAGCTGTTTGATGAACAATATTGAATTTTATTCAGTGTTCGCGAAAGTTTAGTTTCTGGTGAAACTGTCGTTGACATAATATATCAACTCCTTTCCCGATACCATTGAATAAATAATAAATTACTTTCTTCTTTCGCCCTATGAGAGCTATTAACTCTCTTCTTGATAAGCCGATTAACTAAATTATTCCAAATTTAGGTTTACCCTTATGACTACTAAAAAGATTCTTTATCCTTGACCATCCAGGCTTTTATCTCCGGATTAGTAAACTTAATTACTCAGTTTTAGGATACTCCAAGTTACTCTAAATTTCAACCTTGATTCCTTAGGGGAAGTATCCTCTATTCGAGAGGCTGATTCCAGGTTTCTTTTTATTTGATAAACTACTCAATACATACAACTTATACTAGTAGACTCTGGACTGTCCGTTCAAGCAACTTCCAAACAGGTTTCGAAATTACATCCATTTTCCTTCTTAGGCCATCTCAGGCTTCTCCGTAGAATTATTCGGTGGCGGGGTCGTCTTGACTAATTTGCTTTCGTCGCAACCCGCTTTTATGGTCTGCTATAGTCCAGTATTCTTTCGTTTACTAAACCGACCATCTCCTTTCAGAGTTTATCGGCCCTGGCTATTGGTTAGATAGCACGAAATTTAGGCCTCTTTGGCGCCCTTGTATCTTCAATAATACTCATATAAAAAATTAATAAACATAAATAAAATTCTTGAGATTTTAAATAGGGATTTTTTTTATAAATACGTAAAATAAAAGGCAAACCTTGAAAAAAAATTTTATAATAACCTGCTAAAGCTTCTCCACGTGCTCCCGTGATTCCAAATTTTTTAAAAAGTTTTTCACCAGGAGTTTTATTGTTAAAATATACAAAATCTTTACGTAATTCTTTAGTTAATTGGCATGTTTGAAAATACCAATTAGAAAAAGGAATATTATGAAATATACAATACGAAACTACATAATAAATAATTCCAAAAGAAAAAATTAAACCTTTATGAGTATTTATGTTATTAGTAACTTTGAACATGCGTTTTTCTTGTTCTATACCTAATATTCTTAATTTATTAAAGTTTAATGATTTATGTGATAAAACTAAATTATAAATATGGAGAAAATAAACACCAAAAGTTTCTTTAGACTTCATAAAAAGATTAAAATTCATATCTTGATGAGATCCGCAGTTATTTATAGAAACTAAACCTAAAGAAGGATAACATAAAAGTTCAGTTTCTATAGAAATAAGAGCTAATTTAATTAAATATTTCACAATTGTTTTTCAAGAAACATTAACTATCAACAGATACATTCATCAATTGATAAAATAAAATAATGGAAACATGATACTAGCTACAATTACTATTAAATCTCCACCAAGACGAGTAGATATTTGCGCATAAGGTGATAATTCTAAAGAATCAGAAGCTTCCAGAATAGCCAAATTACCTGCACCACCAATACTATTAGCACAAAGTCCAGCAGCAATTGAAGCTTGAACCGGATAATAACCCATTTTATTACCGATTATAGCAGATGCTAAAGCAGTAGTAAAAACACAAACAATACAAGTAAGTAAAAAAGATAAATTAGAAATACGGTCAATAATCATTAATATATTAATATTAATACCAACAACTACCAAAATACAAGATGAAAATGATTGAGTAATAAATTTAGATGCTTGATTAATATTTTGAATATAATTTTCTGAAATCAAATCAAAAAACTTAATTAATAACACTAAAATAACTAAAAAAATAATAGTCGGAGGTACATATTTTTCCAAATTAGCAGATGGCCATAATTTTAATAATACAGTTCTAAAAATACTACTTAAAGCGTATAAAGCGAAAATAATTAATAACCCCATTTTCATATTTAGAAAACTTAAATTAGAATTATTATCTTTTGATTCATTTTTAAGAGAATTAAATCGATTACTACTTAATTTATGTATATTATTTTTATCTAATTCACCTTCTGGACTGCTATATTCCGAATTACCAAAAAATTTTTTAATTAAACCTCCAAACATAACACTTAAAATTCCGCCAATTAATAAAGAAGTAATAATATGATTTTTAAAGGCATCTTCAAAACGAACTATTCCTTGTGAAAATACTTTTATTAAAGGAATAATACCACATGTTAAACCACCACAAGAAATAGGAACAAAAATAAAAAATATAGCATCTAAAAAACTATTACGATGACTACCAGGAACATTATCAATACCACCAATAGGTTTTAATAAGATTCCTAAAATTCCTGTTATTAAACCTGAACATATTAAAGATAAAATAACCAACAATAAAAATTTAGGTCCATTTTTTTTTAAAATAAATTTATCAATACTTAAAAGACTTCCGCAAACCAATGAAGCAACGAAAAATTCAGAAAAACCTATATTACTGTTTTTATTAAAAAAAGATATTCTTTCGCGAAATGCAGATTGAAATTGCATTAATGATGCTTCGAAATTACGAGGAAAAAAATTATAATTAAACAAAAAAGCCGGCAATAATAAACAAAAAATCGCTCCTCCACCCATATCTTTAACAATAGGAATTTTGTTACCTATTACTTTTAATATTTCGGCTAAAATCATAGTAAATAATAAAACTGAAATTAAATTATGCCAAGATGAATTAAATTGCCCTTTATAGGCATCGTAAGATGTCCAAATATGTATTATAGAAATCATTAATAAAATTAATGCAAACCAAATTGAAAAACCTAAAATTTTTAATTTAGGTTTTTTATAAGAATGAAAAGTTGAATCATTAATAGAACTATTTATATTCATATATACAAACTACTTCCTATTTTTATTTGTTATCAAAATCTTTTTAAAATAAAAAACATATGATGGGAAAGATTAATTTATATTAAGTTTATTTTTTTATTAAATGTTTTTAACAAAACATCAACAAAATCTAAAACTGTCCAAGGTGATTGTGAAGTAATAAAATTACCACTTAAAACTGTCATTTTATCAACACAATATTCTCCTTGTTTAATATAACTCTCATATCCAGGAAAACAAGTAAAAGAATGATTTTTTAATAAATTTAACTGTCCTAAAAAAGCTGGAGCTGCGCATATAGCCCCAATAAATTTATTATCATTTGCGAAATCATTAATTAAACTTAAAATATTATTCAACAAAGCATTTTTGTTTTCTATAACATTTTTCACATATGGACCGCCTGGTATGATTAAAAAATCATATTTGTGAGAAATAACATTTTGCGACAAATCAGCTTTAACCATTAAATTTGATGCAGAAACAACATCCAAAGAATTATTAAATGTAATAGTCGTAATATCAAATCCATTATTTTTTAATAAAGCTCTTGTTACCAAAGCTTCACAATCTTCAAAACCGTTTTGCAAAATTAATAACCCTTTCATATAACAAATCCCCTTTTTTTATCTTATATATTTAGCATGATATATATTTTTTAAATTCTGTTTCAAAAAATTTTTTTAAAATTTTAATATTTTAAAAACCCCCAAACTTTAAATAATTATTAAAAATGATTTTTAGATTTGATTTATTTTTGTTATAAGGATATAGATTATTTACGTTTTGAAAAACTGATTTCTTTTTATTATATTTATCATAATTATTCTTCTTTAAAAAATATTGAAAAGCAAGTTTCCAAGCATCCGGCGCCTAATATCTAATATTAGATATTGAAACTCTTTCGCCTTGTAAAGGTTATTACCCTTCGCCTAGGTCGGGTTAGCCTTAAATATTCCAATTTGAGGATGAAACCGACGACTACTCTAAGTTTCGCTTTTCCCTTGAGCCTAGC
>NZ_JAOSIQ010000022.1 GCF_030586845.1 Candidatus Phytoplasma bonamiae
TTTATCTAAAAAGGTTATCCTATATAATCAGAATAAACAACTAATAAGTGGTGACATAACGTTAGTCCTCGGAAGAGGGTGAATTATGGCAAGCCGGATGCTGGGAAACTTGCTTGTCCGGTTTAGAGGGGGGCTGATTGTAAATAAAACAGCAAAGATAAATTGCTGCATAAAACACAATTAATCTATCCGTATCGTTAACTATGTGTAATCCTAATACTCAAATTGAAACATTAGAAAGAAAGCATAATTATTATTTATTAGCTAAAAAAATATTTTGTAATACACCTTTTAAAGTTAAAGTTATTTGGACAGAAGCTTTAATGTTTCAGCCTAAAAAACATTATGATTTAATTTTTATCGATGGTGCTAAATCGCAATATTGCAAATTATTTGAAAAATATCAAAAATTTATAAAAAATAATGGTTTTATTATTTGCGATAATTTAAATTTTCATAATTTATTTAATAATAAAAATAATTCTAAAAATGTCTGCAGAATTCTTAATAAAATACAAGAATTTAAGGTATATTTAAAAAATAATTATTTTTTTAAAACTATATTTATCGATGTAGGAGATGGATTAAGTATTTCTTTTAAAAATTTTTTGCCATCTGAATATATATTTTGGTGATAAAATAAATTTATTCAATATAAAAAAAATCACAGATAAAAGAGGTTAGTTATTATGAGCCATGATATTAATTCTTATGCAAACAAATATAAAGTTGATAAAAAAAACATTAATAAAGATAAACAAATTTACAAGTTAACTCAAGAGGGTGTAGATAAATTAAAACAAGAGTTAGAACATTTAACTTCCACTAAAAGAAGTGAAAATTTAATTTCTTTAAAAGAAGCTCGTGATCAAGGAGATTTGAGCGAAAATGCTGATTATGCAGCTGCTACTAATGAGCAAATAATCATAGAAACACGAATTTCTGAAATTAAAAATATTTTAAAAAATATGCAAATAATTGATTATTCTAATCAAAATAAAGAAATTGTTACTATTGGTAATACAGTAGATATTCAGTTTTTAGATAATATGAAAATTTTAAAATTACATTTAGTTGGAATTTTAGAAGTAGATCCTTTAAACAATAAATTTTCTATCGAATCTCCTATTGGACAGAGTTTACAAGGACATAAAGAAGGCGATCAGTTAAGATATAAATCTGAAACTGGTAAAATTATTGATATTAAAATTTTGAAAATAAATTAATTGGATATGGAAAATTATGAAATTAGAAAATTACCTACATTATATACCCGATTTTTATTATGATTCTGTTTTTGAAATTCCGTTTGAAGAATTATTTCAAAAAAATATTAAAGTGTTATTGTTTGATTTAGGGCGCCAAAGAGGCCTAAATATCGAGTGAACTAACCCATCACCAGTGCGATAAACACTGACAGGATAAGAACGGTTCTTGAAAGGAAACCATCAAGAATTACAGCAGTTTTTAAAAGCGGGTTGCGACGAAGTAGTTAGTCAAAAAGATACCGCCACCGAATGGTTCTAAGGGTAAACCTGAAATGGTCTAAGAAGATAAGTAGATGTACTTTCTTAACCTGTCTCGTAAACTACTATAAGCGAACAGTCCAGAGTCTATCAATATATCTAAATCGTATTGAATAGTTTATCACTTAACCAACCTGGAATCTCACCATGAATAAAATGGTTACTTCCCCTAAGGAACCAAGGTTGATATTTAGCGTAACTTGGAGAATCCTAAAGGCGGAGTTATTAAATTAACTAATAATAATGAAATTAAAGTCATTATAGCCCAAGGAGAAAGCGACTTCTTAGTAGTCGGAGGAGTAAAACTGGATCTGGAATGATCCAGCTCGCCCTCCCTAGAACAAGGTTAACGACCTTGATAGGGCGAAAGAAGTCAGTAATTTATTGTTTATTCAATAGGATCAAGTATCTAAAGTTTTTGTCAAACTTGAAGATCATTTAAAATCGTTCAATATGCAACAAGAATTACAAACACGGAATTAATAACTTACCGAGAATTTAATCAAATCATAGACGGTATCAAATTCCAAAAATCGAATAGATATGCCACCACGAATATATCAACAATTACCTTTATTGACTATGATATCAGTTCAACAAATTTTCATTCTAAAAGGTTTTGGTAAAATTCAACTATTTGGCATCCTGGTTATCAAAGTTTGCTTAATTAAAAAACAATGGAACAAATAAATATTATAACTTCTTATTTTGAAAATATCCTGTCAGATTGGAGTTTCGGATTCCGAACCAAAAAATTTTGTCAGGATGTCATTAAATGAATTAAACAATAATTTAATGGAATAAATAGAAATATATTTGTTATGTGGATAACTTTTATATCATTAGTGACAGTATGAGAGATAAATAAATTGTTGTTTTATTTAGGAATTATTATCAAAAGATGATGAACAATAAACTCATGACATTAACCAATTTAAGAAACAAATAACGATAGGAATAAACTACTAACTAGTGGTGACACCAAGTTAGTCCCGTAAAAAGGGTAAATTACAGAAAGCCGGATGCTGGGAAACTTGCTTGTCCGGTTTGGATGGGGGCTATTTGTAATAGAGATGAGAAAGATAAATTCTAAGATCGAAACGCAAATAATCTATCCATATGATAATACTCTTATAGAACCGTTTCAAAAAACATTAGATACTAAAATTTATAATTTACTAATGAATATTAGTAAAAAATTTCAAATAATTATTCTTTCTAATGCTTCTCAACGTAAATTAAAAAAAATTTTAGAACCTAATTGGGATTATATTTATCTCAATGTATTTCGCAAAAAACCTTCATCTTGGGGTTTTAAAAAAGTTTTAGATTTAACTCAAACAAAAACTCAAGAAATAGTTATGATTGGTGATCAATTGGCCACAGATATCAAAGGAGCTAATAAATTAAATATTATATCTATTTTGGTAAAGCCTTTGAATAAAAAACAAGAAAATTTATTCACAAAATATAATCGTATTTATATAGAAAGACCTTTAATTAATTTAATTCGAAAAACTAATTTAAATATTTATAATAAAAAGTTTAAGAATTTTATTAAATAAAAGATAATTATAATTTATGTTAATAGAAAAAATTTTAAAAAAAATTAATAATAAATTTAAAAATGATATTTATCGTTTAAATCAGGGCGCCAAAGAGGCCTAAATTTCGCGCTATTTAACCAATAGCCAGGGATGATAAACCCTGAAAGGATATGGTTGGTCGGACAAACGAAAGAATGTCAGATTACAGCAAACCATAAAAGCGGGTTACGACCAAAGCAAATTAGTCAAGAAGACGCCGCCACCGAATAATTCCATGGAGAAGCCTGCAATGGCCTAAGAAGGAAAATTGATGTAATGATAAGACCTGTTCCGGAAGTTGCTTAAACGGACAGTCCAGAATCTATCAATATTTATGATTTGTATTGGATAGCTTATCAAATAAAGAAACCTGGAATCAGCCTCTAAAAAGGATACTTCCCCTAAAGAATTAAGGTAGAAATTTAGTGTAACTTGGAGAATCCTAAAACTAAGTAATTAAGTTTACTAATCCGGAAATAAAAGTCCGGATGGTCAAGGATAAAGAATCTTTTTAGTAGTCGTAAGGGTAAACCTAGATTTGGAATAATTTAGTTAATCGTCTTACCGAGAAGAGAGTTAATTACTCTTATAGGGCGAAAGAAGAAAGTAATTTGAATTATGGAAAGCCGGATGCTTGGAAACTTGCTTGTCCGGTTTGGACGGGGGCTGATTGTAAATAAAACAGCAAAGATAAATCGCTGAATAAAACGCAATTAATCTATCCGTATTATTTTAGGAGTTTATCAGAAAGCTACTGAATTAGCTTTATTTTATGAAGAAAATATTGAAGAAGCTCAAATAGCTGCTTTATTCCATGATTATACTAAAAATGAATCTTTAGAATTTCATTTATCCGTATTAAATCATGATATTATTAACAAATATAAACAAATGGTTTTTATGTATCATGCTTTTAGTGCACCTATTGTACTTCAACAAGAATTTAATATTAATAATAAAAAAATTTTTGATGCCATTAGAAAACACGTTTGGGGTCACGAAAACATGAATAAATTAGATAAAATTATTTTAATTAGTGATAAAATAGAAAATAGTAGAACTTTTCCAAATATCAATTACTTTAGAAAATTAGCTTTTAAAAATTTGGACCAAACGATATATGAATTATTAAAAAATAATCTTGATTATTATACCCGTAAAGGTTTTAAATCTTTTCCAGAACAAATAAAAATATTAAATTCTTTAAAAAAACAACTGTTTTTAAATTGAAAAAGTTTGGTAATATTTATAATGTTGCGCATTATATCTGGAAAATATAAAAATTTTCGTTTAAACTTAGTACCATCTAAAAATACTAAAAGTTCTACTCATTTAATTAGAAAAGCTTTATTTGATACCATTCAAAAGGATATTAATAATAGTGTTATTTTAGATTTATTCGCGGGTTCTGGAGCTTATGGATTTGAAGCCTTAAGTAGAGAAGCAAAACAAATTTTTATGGTAGATAATTCTTTACCAGCATATTTAACAATTAGAAAAAATCAAAATAAACTTAAAATTAATAATCAAAAAGTAATAGTGTTTTATAAAAATGCTTTTAATATTTTAAAAAGATTTATATCTAAAAAAATTAAATTTGATGTAATTATTTTAGATCCTCCTTATGTTTTTGACATAAAAAAATTATTTCCTGAATTATTTAAAATTATTCATTCTCAAAGTTGGATTATTTATGAAACTTATCGGGCGCCAAAGAGGCCTAAATATCGAGTGAACTAACCCATCACCAGTGCGATAAACACTGACAGGCTAAGAACGGTTCTTGAAAGGAAACTATCAAGAATTACAGCAGTTCTTAAAAGCGGGTTGCGATGAAGTAGTTAGTCAAGAAGACACCGCCACCGAATGGTTCTACGGGTAAGCCTGAAATGGCCTAAGAAGATAAGCAGATGTAATTTCTTATAACAGTCTCGCAAACTACTATAAACGAGCAATTCAGGGGATATCAATACAATGATAAGGTATTGGATAGTTTATCACTTAACTAACCTGGAATCTCACCATGAATAAATGGTCACTTCCCCTAAGGAATCAAGGTTGATATTTAGCGTAACTTGGAGAATCCTAAAGGCGAGTTATTAAATTAACGAATAATGAGATTAAAGTCATTATAGCCCAAGGAGAAAGCGACTTCTTAGTAGTCGGAGGAGTAAAACTGGATCTGGAATGATCCAGTTAATCGTCCTCCCTAGAACAAGGTTAACGACCTTGATAGGGCGAAAGAAGTCAGTAATTTATTGTTTATTCAAATAGGATCAAGTATCTAAAGTTTTTGTCAAACTTGAAGATCATTTAAAATCGTTCAATATGCAACAAGAATTACAAACACGGAATTAATAACTTACTACCGAGAATTTAATCAAATCATAGACGGTATCAAATTCCAAAATTGAACAATACCACCGCATAATATTTTAATGGTAATTAATATAATTATGGCCATATGTAGGTAAGTTCTTATCTTAAAAAATCTAGTTAAATCCGAATTTAGTATTCCTAAAAAATCAATTTATTTATAAGGTTAAGGTTATAGTACGATTATTAACTCCCGATTTTGAAGGTATCTTTTCAAAATGGAGTTTAACATTGATAACCAAAAAAAATTACCATGATGTTGTTAAACGCTTTTAAAAATAAATCTAAGTAATTGAGTATATTATGAAAATCGATATCTAGGATTACTATGAAACCATCAATCAAATATTATTTAAAAAAATGCATCAAAAAAAGATAAAATTCTTAAAACGATATATAAATAACTAAAACCAATATTATAATAAACGGGATCAAATATAAATCATTATCTAGTTTATTCCAAGGAAAATAATACCGCTTTTTCTTAGTAAATGTTTATTTACAATGCATTGATAATAGAATGGATAATTTGATGAACTCAAAAATCAGAATAAAAAATACACCTAGAATATAGAAAATTTTATAAAAAAAACCGACACCACGATTTAGGGGAATTGATAGATATCTTAATTTAAATCCCAATTTTGAATAGAAAATAATAAAATCACTAAAAAAATTTCTTTAAGGGAAACATTATAAATCAAAATGTTCTAAAGTATAAAGTTTTAAGAGATATAAAAATCAATTCGGTTTAACTAATAATCTTATACCAATTAATCTTATCTGAAAATATCTAGAATAATACAGTTTTTGAAAAGATATTAACAAACGAATATTCAAATATTAATTGCTAAAGAATTCAAAAAAATTTAAAATAGATAAAAATTAAGGAATTAATAACAAGACTAAAATCGGGATTAACAAACTATGGTTTTATGTAAGAATGATAAAGTTATTGTCAGAGAACTTATTAACAAATTTATGGGATTAAATAATTTAAGTAATCAAGAACGATCAGAATTAACAACTAACCAGTGGTGACACAATGTTAGTCTTCAGAAGAGGATAAATTATGGAAAGCCGGATGCTGGGAAACTTGCTCGTCCGGTTTGGATGGGGGCTATTTGTAATAGAGATAAGAAAGACCATTCTAAGATCGAAACGCGAATAATCTATCCATATATAAAAATTTATTACCTGATATTAATCAAAAATTTATTTTAATTAAAAATAAAAAATACGGTAATAAAAGATTAATTTTTTATAAACCTATTTTGTCTAACTAAAGATAAGTTTTAATAAAAGAAATTGATTAAATAATGGTTAAATTATTCCAAAAAATATTAAAATTGAAAGGGGAATGATTATGACTTGGTTTGAAACAATTTTATTTTTATCAGGTTTATTTTTAGGTATTTTATTAGGGGCATTAATAATGTTTTTAATTATTAGAAAATATTTAGAAAAAAACCCTCCTATAAATAAAAAACAAATTAAAGAAATGTTTAAACAGATGGGTAGAAGTCCTAGCGAAAAACAAATTCAACAAATTATGTTAGCGATGAAAAATAAAAAATAAATTGGAGAATAAATGACACTAATGAGTTATTATATCTTAGTGGGCGCCAAAGAGGCCTAAATTTCATGCTATCTAACCAATAGCCAGGGGCCGATAAACCCTGAAAGGATATGGTCGGTTTATCAGACGAAAGAATGATAGATTATAGCAGACCATAAAAGCGGGTTGCGACGAAAGCAAATTAGTCAAGAAGACGCCGCCACCAAATAATTCCATGGAGAAGCCTGCAATGGCCTAAGAAGGGAAATGGATGTAATATTAAACCTGTTCCGGAAGTTGCTGAAGCGGACAGTCCAGAGTCTATTAGTATATAACTAAGGTACTGAGTAGTTTATCACCTAACAAACCTGGAATCTTACCATTTATTAGAATGGTCACTTCCCCTAAAGAATTAAGGTAGAAATTTAGCGTAACTTGGAGAATCCTAAAACTATGTAATTAAATTTACAGATCAGGAAATCAAAGCCCTGATAGTTAAGGATAAAGAATCTGCTTAGTAGTCGTAAGAGTAAATCTAGTTTTGGAATAAGCTAGCTAATCGCCTTACCAAGAAGAGAGTTAACCACTCTTATAGGGCGAAAGCAGAAAGTAATTTATTGTTTATTCATGGAGACCATATAGACAAAAGATCTATGAAGTATTAGTATCGCAACTTCTTCGGATAATGAA
>NZ_JAOSIQ010000023.1 GCF_030586845.1 Candidatus Phytoplasma bonamiae
CCGGAACAGGGATAAATTATGGAAAGCGGTGTGCTGGGAAACTTGCTCGCACCGTTTGGACGGGGGCTGTTGGTAATAGTTGATGAAAACAAATCTTATCAAGGAAACGCCAATAATCTATCCGTATTTCTATTTCTATGAGTAATTGTTATTTAAAATCCGGGGATAAATCTTTACCTGAATTATTATATGATGTTAAAGATGGTGTTTATGTTAATTCTATAGTAGGTTGTCACGCAGGTGTAGATGATATAAGTGGATCTTTTAGTTTGCAAGCTTCAGGTTTTTGTATTAAAAATGGTTTTATAAACAATCCTTTTAATATGGTTGTTATTTCCGGTAATTTTTTTGATTTATTAAACAATATTCAAGATATTGCTAATGATTTTAAATTTCAAATATCTGGCTTTGGTAGTTCTAGTGTACATGTTGGTTTATTAAATATATCGGGTAATTGAAATTCTCTATATTAATTTATTTAGGATAAAAATAAAAAAACTATTTATAGCTTTTATAGGCTATAAATAGTTTATTAATTTTTAAATTATTTAGAAGATTTTTGGACTTTTAAATCTTCAATAGCTTGACTCATTTTACTTGTTAAGTATTCTGTTGAAAGGAATTTTGTAACTTGATCTAAATATGTAGACGGTACTTGTTCATCTATTGATTTTAATAAAGGTGTAAAAAAATATAATTGAATTTCAGCAGGCAATATTACGTCGTAATAATTATCTGGTAAATATTTATCAGAATCAAAATTAGCTAATTTAGAGAATTTTTCATCTGAAGGATCCCAGTCTTGGATTGCGAACAAATCTTGAAATATGTAATCAAAGAATCTTTCTATTGCTTGTTTCAATGGAATTTGAGTTTTAAATTTTTGATTAACATCTTTTGATATAAGATAATGAGTGTAAGATAAAACTTTTTCTCTTTTATCATTATTTGAGTTCGAAACTTGGTCGAAATATTGACCAGAATCAAAAGCTAATATAGACATTTTAGCATTGTTTATAGTGAAAATGGTTAATAGACAAGCTAAGCTAACTGAGAAGAATAAAATACTATTTTTTATTATTTTTAACAAAAAAATAGCCCCCTTTTTTAATTTTCATTCTTCAGTATTATTTTTATCTATGGACAATTTGATTTTAACATTTTTTATTTTTAAAGTAAAGAAAATTATTATCTTGTTTTTGAGATTGGATAAAATTTTTCCCTAAAAGGCTAATTGTTATTTGATTATTCTTATTATAAATGATATAGTTATTTTTAAAAGCTTGTTCTATGCATTTTTTAAAAATTTTATTATTCCATTTTAAATCTTTTTGTATAATAGTTAATTGTTTTTTAAATGGTTGATTTTGATGATTTTCTAAATGAATTAATAAATTTAACATTAAAAAATTTTTTTTCTGTTTGTGATTTTGTATAATTGTTGTTATTATGCCTTTTCTTTTTTCAAAAATTAAAACTAATAAGAAATGTATTAAATTAACAATGGCTATTAAACTAGCTATAGGTATATTCCATAATATTCCTAAAAAGTATCCTAAATAAGTATTTATTAAACTAATCCATAAAGATAATAAAAATCCAGACAACAAATTAGATGTTAAAAGTATAGCGGTCATAGCTGGACCTATCATACAAGATATTACCATAATAGAACCAACGATATCAAAGCAAACAACTACTGTTAAAGAAACTAAAGTCATTAATAAGTAATTAATAATTATTGTAGAAAAACCTAATAATGAACATAAGCATGGGTCAAAAATAAAAATTTTAATTTCTTTAAAAAATAAAAAAATATAAATTAGATTAATGATTAAAATCGGTAATATTTTATATATTTGTTTTAAATTAATTAATTCTACATTTCCTAAAAATACTGCATCTGTATCTATATGAACATTACGTGTGTAATTATTAATTATGATAATAGCTATAGAAAATAAAAAAGTTAGAATTATGTTAATAGCTCCGTCTGATGAAATTTGAGCATTTTTTTTTAGTATTTCTATTAAAACAACAGTAATTAAACCGGTTAAAATAGCTCCTATAATTAATAATGGTGAATTTAAATTTCCAGTTATTAAAAAAGCTAAAACGATACCTAATAGTACAGTATGACTGATAGCATCTACTGTCATAGTCATTTTTTTTAATACTAAAAAAATACCTAAACTAGCTAAAGCTAACGAAGTTATAGTTAAGATTAAAAATACATCCCATTCGAATTGTGTAGCAATTTTATTTAAAAATTGTATTATCATTTGTTAAAATTCCTTATTGATTAATTTTTGAATGATTCTTTTACCTTTAGAAGTGATCATGATTTGTTTATTTATACAAACAAGATAATTTTGTTGGAATAAGAATTTTTCTAAATTAATATCTTTGCTACATTTATTTTTTAAATAAATATTAATTAATGATTTGAATTTTTTAAGATTTTTTAAATATTTTTTTTGTTTGATATATTTTGTAATTAAACTTCTTTTGGGCGCTAATAATAATGTAGCTATAATTAAAATATCAGTAATTATGATAATAATAGGTCCTGTAGGCATATGCGGTATTTGGTAACTAATAAAAATACCTAGTAAGCTGACAATAGCAGTTATTATAGCTGATAATATAGCGTTAATATGAAGTTTGTGACTAAATTGTAAAGCAATTATTCCAGGTAAAGTTATAAAAGAACTAGTTAAAATAACCCCCATTAATTTCAAACTGATTATAATAATACTAATTAACAACATATTTAAAATAAAATTTATTAATTTAATATTAAAACCAATACTGCGAGTAAAGGTTGAATCGAAGATAAATATTTTAAATTCTTTCCATAAAAGTATAATAATTATTCCAGTAATAATAGTTACTATTGTTATATAAATGATATTATTATAAGAAATAAGAGCTATTTGCCCTAATATGAATTTTTCTAAAACAGCAATTTTATTATTGGCAGATATTTTTTGGGCTATAGATATTAAAATATTTCCTAATCCGAATAAAGATGATAAAATTAGCGATAAAATGGCATCTATCGGAAGAATAGAATATTTTTTAATTAATTCTATTAACCCTATAGCTATTATTGAAGATATAAAAGCGCCTACCCATAAAACCCATTCATTGGTTTTCTGAGTTAATAAGTACATTACTACAATACCGGGCAAAATAGTATGAGCAATGGTATCCCCTAGTAAACATTGTTTGCGAAAAATCATAATAATACCTATGATTCCTGAAGCGCAACCTAATAAAGAAGCGCCTGTTAAAAGCTTGATATTGGTATAGTTCCAGAATTCTGTAATATTCATAATATTTTTGTTATTTTCCGTCCTTTCGAAGTATTTCGAAAAGTTTTATTTATATTATCCGACGTAAAACATTTTATAGTTGTGCCACTTGCTATTTTATATAAATTAAGTAAAACAATATGATCAAAATATTGTTCAACCGTAGTTAAATCATGATGTATTGCAATAATTGTTTTTCCTTCTTTTTGTAAGTTTTGTAAAATGGAAATAATTTTTTTTTCTGTTTGTATGTCGATTCCTTGTAGAGGTTCATCTAATAGATAAATTTCTCCTTGTTGAGCTAATGACCTGGCTAAAAAAACTCTTTGTTGTTGTCCGCCTGATAATTCTGAAATTTGACATTTTTGAAAAGATAACATATCTACTTCTTTTAAAGCTTGTATAGCGATATTTTTATCTTTGTCAGTTGGCCTTTTAAACCATCCTAGATGTCCGTATCTCCCCATTAAAACTATATCTAGAACTGTTGTAGGAAAATTCCAGTAAGCTTCGCTTCTTTGTGGCACATAAACTATTTTTTTTTGTAGATGTTTGTATGATTTTCCAAAAAATAAAATTTCTCCTGAGATTTTTGGAATTAATTCTATTAAAGTTTTAATTAAAGTTGATTTGCCCGCTCCGTTAGGACCTAATATAGCAGTAAAAGATCCTTTTGTAATTTCTAAATCTATATCCCACAGAACAGGCTTTTGGTATTGATAAGAAACAGTTAAATCTTTTATTTGAATTGCTATTTCTGGTTTTTTCATTTTTTTATGTTAACTCCTTACTAATAATATCAATATTATGTAAAAAAGCTCCTATATAACTAGACATTTTAAAATATTGATTTGTTTCTGGTAATTGTTTATAATTTGGATCTTCTTTAGTACCTAAAGAATCTGAATATAATTCTTGATCACTAATTTTTATTTTAAAATTAGGTTTATGATTTTTTACTGCTTCTATTAAACTATCGAGATAATTATGTGGAACCGATGATTCTATAAAAATAGCTTTTACTTTGTGTTTTATTATAATTTCAGCTATCTTTTCGATATCACGAGGAGAGGTTTCAGTTTGTGTGGATATTCCTTGTATAGAGTATAATCCTTTAAATTTATTTTCTTTAGCTAAGTATGAAAAAGCATCATGAGCTGTAATTAGTATAATGTCTTTATTTTCAAATGTTTTTTTAGTAATTTCTTTTAAATGATCCAATTGTTTAATATATAAATTAAAATTATTTTCTAGCGATTTTAGATCTTTTGATTCTACTAATTTTGATTGCAAGTGTTCTTTTAGATTTTTTAATACTTGTTGCCACAAATCAATACTGAACCAAATATGAGGATCTTTTTGGCCTGTTATTACATCTGTAATCAATTGATCATTTTTAATAGCTTGATCAGCAGACCATATATTAGATGTAGGAGATATTAAAGAAAAGGAATCTGTCATTTTAGATTCTAAGTGCAATCCGTTAGTTATAATTAAATCAGCTTGTTTTATAGCTATTCTATCAGATTGTTTTATTTTATAATTGTGAGGATCTACCCCGGCTTCCATTAAAACACAAGTTTTTATATTTTCGATTTTTTTATATTTTTCATCTTGTGGATTTTCTTTTTCATCTACATTCCCTATTAAATGATTAACCAAATCATCTAATAAATTAGTTGTAGAAGTAATAATTATTTTCTTATTTATATCTTTATCTTCTTTAGAAGAAACTGAAATTGAGTAAAAAACAACATAATTGATCATTATAGTGAATAAGAACATAAATATAAACCAACTATAATTATTTTTAGGTAAAAAATTTTTCATTTTTAATCTGGATCTAAATTTAATTTTTTTTAAATTTAACAAACCTTTCTAAATTTTATTAGAATTTTTTAAAATTTTTATCAAAAAATTTATGTTATATTGTAAGTTAAAATTTTGTATATTTTAATTTGTTTTTACTTGTTAATTTTATATTCATAAAAATAAAATGGATTTTAAAAATATTTTGATTTTATTCATTAAAGAATTTGTATTTCTTTGTTTAAAATTAAAAATTCTTTAAAATATTAAAATATCCGTTTATCTGATTATAGTTGTCATTATAAAAATGAAAAACTATAAATTTTTTTGCCTTAATTTTAACATATATTTATTTTAATGTCAAATTTATTATTTTTAATAATTACTATTTTTTTAAAAATGTTTTTTTATATAAATATTCACTTCATTGAAATATCATTTATAAACAATACTTTTTATTTTATCTCTGAAAAATTATTTTTTGATTTTTTGGAAAGTTTTTTATTTTTAAAGGTATTTTTGCAATTATTAGATTATAAATATGGTATAATTTAGTTGTTCTAAAATTTGTAATTTTTATGTAATATTTTGAAAAAAATTATTTATAAAATTAATTTCATTTCTTTTTATTATAAATTTATTATAAAATTACTAAGCGGTAACTTTTATTTATAAATTATTTAGAAACAGAAGATATTTTTTCAAATATTCTTAAAAAATATCATATTATAATTCAAATATCTTCTTTGTACAATAGTATTATTGAGCGGAAAACAATAATTATTTTTAGTTTTTATTTTATTGTCAAGAGATAAGAGGTTAAAAAATGATTTTAAAATCTAAAAAAATAAATAATTTTTCTGGTTTTATAATGATTTTATTAATTATTTTTTTATTTTTTACTATAATTTCTATTATAAGTTTTTTATCTAAATTATATTATGCTAAAAAAAATTTATTAAATAAATCTTGGAATGAACCATATTTATTATCAAAAAATATTGATAAACCTCAAATAAATCTTAATAAACCTAATTCGTCTTTAGATAAAACTCCAAAAACATTTAATAAAGTTAATGAAGAATCGTCTGTTTTGACTAGAAAAGTAAATGGAATTGATATTGAATTTAAATTTTTAGGCTATGCTCATGATATAGATGCGAAAGGAAATACTAATGTTATTTATGAAGATGTTGATAAAAATTTTAGACTTACCTGTTATGTTAATGTTGAGAGCGGACAACAATTAGAAGAAAGTTTATATCAACGTTTACCTAAAGAAAATGAATGGAAATTATTAAAACTTGAATATTTCCCTTTTAAAAAAAATATTTAGTTTATAAGAAAGTGCTAAAAATATCTAAAATATCGAGTGAACTAACCCATCACCAGTGCGATAAACACTGACAGGCTAAGAACGGTTCTTGAAAGGAAACTATTAAGAATTACAGCAGTTTTTAAAAGCGGGTTGCGATGAAGTAGTTAGTCAAGAAGACGCCGCCACCGAATGGTTCTAAGGGTAAACCTGAAATGGCCTAAGAAGATAAGCAGATGTAATTTCTTAACCTGTCTCGCAAACTACTATAAGCGAGCAGTTCGGAGGCTATCGATATAATATAATCATGTATTAGATAGTTTATCACTTAACCAA
>NZ_JAOSIQ010000024.1 GCF_030586845.1 Candidatus Phytoplasma bonamiae
TACTTCATCGCAACCCGCTTTTAAGAACTGCTGTAATTCTTGATAGTTTCCTTTCAAGAACCGTTCTTAGCCTGTCAGTGTTTATCGCACTGGTGATGGGTTAGTTCACTCGATATTTAGGCCTCTTGGGCGCTCATAATAAAAAAAATTATTATTTTTCTTTGTATTTCCAAAAAATATACATATTGGGAGAATTGTTAGCCATATATTTTAAGTCTTCTAAAGTATACTTGTCATCTTCATCATCTCTAGTATTTTTATCAAAAAAAATACCTAATAAATTTTTAGGTGGATTTTTAATTTTCCAAATCATACCAAATTCTTCTAAGTCAGCATTATAACAAGGAAATTTGCAACTAAAATCAAAGTATTTTTGAAATAAAGAATGTTGTTTTAAAATTTCCACATCACTAACGGTTACATTGACAATTCTAGTACCTTCAACGAACTCCTCTTTCGTTATTGTTGTAACTACTGCCATAATATTATTATTTGAAGAATAAATTTTAATTAATGTTAATAAAATATATGGATAGATTATTTGCGTTTTGATCTCAGGATTTGTCTTTCTGATAGCTATTACAAACAGCCCCCATCCAAACCGGACAAGCAAGTTTCCCAGCATCCGGCTTTCCATAATTTATTCTGTTTATAGAACTAACGTTATGTCGCCATTGGTTAGTTGTTTATTCTGATCGTTCTTGGTTGGTTAAATTATTTAATAATATCATATAGATTTGTTGATATAAGTTATTTTAAGAATAAGTTCTTATTTTTCTTATATAATAAATTACCTAAGTGATCTTTAATTATTTTTATTACCATCGACATATATTCATAACGGTATTTGTCGATTTTGGAATTTTGATGATATTGTCTATGATGTAAGTACTTAAATACCTTAATAGATTATTCATCCTACATTTCAGTTATTGTTGCATATTGAACGATTTTAAATGATCTTCAAGTTTGACAAAAACTTAGAGATACTTGATCCTATTGAATAAACCATAAATTACTAACTTCTTTCGCCCTATCAAGGTCGTTAACCTTGTTCTAGGGAGGACGATTAACTGGATCATTCCAGATCCATTTTTACTCCTCCGACTACTAAGAAGTCGCTTTCTCCTTGGGCTATAATGACTTTAATCTCATTATTCGTTAATTTAATAACTCGCCTTTAGGATTCTCCAAGTTACGCTAAATATCAACCTTGATTCCTTAGGGGAAGTAACCATTTTATTCATGGTGAGATTCCAGGTTGGTTAAGTGATAAACTATCCAATACCTATTGCAAATATTGACAGCTTCTAGACTGCTCGTTTATAGTAGTTTGCGAGACAGGTTTTGTTATTACATCTGCTTATCTTCTTAGGCCATTTCAGGCTTACCCTTAGAACCATTCGGTGGCGGTGTCTTTTTGACTAACTACTTCATCGCAACCCGCTTTTAAGAACTGCTGTAATTTTTGATAGTTTCCTTTCAAGAACCGTTCTTATCCTGTCAGTGTTTATCGCACTGGTGATGGGTTAGTTCACTCGATATTTTAAAGATTTTGTGCCTATTAAATTAAGAATAATAATAATTTTCTTTTAATTCAATATTGTGTTTATAATTTTTAACATAAAAAAATTTAAATTTTTATATAAATATTATTAATAATCAAATTAAACTAATAATTAAAATTATACACATTTATTAAGATATAAATAAAAAATTATGTTTTTTAATATAAATAAAGACTCAGAAATAAATTTTAAAAAAATTTTATAAAGTTTTACCCTATGTAAATATAATCTAAATTATTTTTTTAAAATATTTTTTTAAAATTAGACTACATAAAATATTTTAATTCTTATTTAGTATGTTTTTTTGAAAAATAAATTTTATAGTAACTAATATTTATTATTGTATGATTTTTTGTTATAATTAGATTGCGTTTGTTTAAAATTTAAATTTCCATTTTTGTATAATTTTTGTATAAAATTGAGATTAATTAATATAGAATTGTTTATGGTTTATTATCACAAAGTAAGATTTTATTAAATTCCTATAAGTTATCAGAAAGTGAGATCAACTAAAACACATGAGTTCCAACAGCGAAAAAAACATATTATACAAAGTATTAATATTTTTTGTCATCTTTTTAATGTTATCAGGTCAAATTTTTTTTATCATGAATGTATTAGCACATAATGAAGAAATAGAAGAAGAAAATGAGAAATTATCTCAAAATAATAAACAACTATTAGAAAATTATAACAAAATTCAATACAATAATAAAATAGTAAATCTTGAAACTAAAACTCAAAAAAATAATAATAATATTAATATAAATAAACACAACTCTGAACCTATTCTAAAGTCTTTACAAGAAAGTATAGAATTACAAAAAAACTTTTTTAAACAAAAAACTAACTCCTTAAATATTTCTTTGAAAAAATTAACTGACGAAGCTATTCAAAGTGTTATAGTTTTTAAAAATAACGTAGAAGAAAAAATTGATCATATTAAATATTTTAATAAATTCGGAGAATTAATAAGTAAAGTCTTTTTCAATGATGACAATACTAATTTAAAACAAATAGAAGAATATCAAAACAATCAATTGTTAAAAAAAATAATTGTTGCTGATAATTCTCAATCAGAATCGATTTTACTTTATACAGACAATAAAGTTAAAACTGAAATATTAAATGTATATGATGAAAAAACTAAAAATTTCTTAAAACGTCATATTTTAGAATTTAATGAGAAAGAACAATTAATAACAACCAGTTTTTATCAGTTAACTGATCCTTATAAAATAGAAAAAAAAATTTATTGGGATAATGAACAAAATCCAATAAAAATAGAAAGTTTTAAATATGTCGATGGAAGATTAAATATTATAGAAGAATTTAATAAAGATAACAAAATATCCAAAATAACAATTATGACTCCAGATCAAAAAATATCTTCTATTCAAAAATTCAATTACCTCGAGAGTGAAGTTTTAATTGAGACTAAATCTTTCGATAGCAACAATAAAGTAATTAAAACCAATTTAGACGTAATTGAAACAAATTTCGATTTTAAAACTAACAAACGTTTTCGTCCTTGAACCTATTTTTAGATACAAAAATTCCGTATTCTATAAAAATATATCTCCCAAAAATTAATATTAAAAGTCATAATATTATAAAATAAAAATAAAAAACTTACAGATAAAGTATATTTTATATATGCATATATTAAAATATGCATATTTTTTTTTAACCTTATTAATATTCCTTCAGGAAAATTTAAATAAATTTAATTCAAAATCGTAAATTTAAAACATCAATAAAAAAATTAAAACTAATATAACTTAAAATATTTAATACGGATATAGATAAAAAAGTATGTTAAATATTATAAAAAAAATTAAACAACTAACTCAAAAAATAAATCAAGCTAATTATGAATATTTTAACTTAAATCAATCTTCTTTAAGTGATCAACAATATGACACTTTGTTACAAGAATTAATATATCTAGAAAAAAAGTATCCGCAATATAAATTAAAAAATAGTCCAACTGATAAAATAGGTGGTTTTTTAGATGACCAAACAATACCTAAAATAACTCATAGTAAACCTATGTTATCTTTAGAGAATGCTTTTGACATTGAAAAAGTAAAAAAATTTTATACAAGGATAATAGAAAAATATCCTTATTGTAATTTTATTACAGAATTAAAAATAGATGGTATAGCTATTAATTTAAAATATGAAAAAGGAATTTTAACACAAGCTACTACAAGAGGAAATGGTTTAGTAGGAGAATTAGTAACTCATAATATTAAAAATATCAAAGATATTCCATTAAAACTTTTACAACCAATAGATTTAGAAGTAAGAGGAGAAATTTTTTTTAGTTATGAAAATTTTAAAAAATTAAATGAACAAAATAAAAAAGAACAAAAAAAATCTTTCGCTAATCCTCGTAATGCTGCATCAGGAACTGTCAGATTATTAAATCCTAATATTGTAGCTTCTAGAAACTTATCCTCGTTTTTATATAATATTGTAAACACTTCGTTAATAGTTAATAGTCAAAAAGAAGTTTTAGAATTATTAAAAAAATTAGGTTTTTCTGTAAATCCATATTATCACATAATCAATTCTTGGTCTGATTTAATTAAACTTATAAATTATTATATAGAGTTAAAAACCTCTTTAAATTATGATGTAGATGGTATTGTGATCAAATTAAACCAACTTGATTTATATCCAAAAATAGGTTACACTAATAAATTTCCTAAATACGCTATTGCTTATAAATTTAATTCAATTGCAGGCGAAACTATAATTAAAAATATTACATTTTACGTAGGCCGTACTGGCATAATTAATCCTGTAGCAATTCTTGTACCTATTATACTTGATGGTAGTAAAATATCACGAGTTACCTTGCATAATTACAATTATATTAAAATCAAAGATATTCGTGTTAATGACAGCGTAATTATTGTCAAGTCAGGCTCTATTATTCCTAGAATTATTAAAGTAATTACTAACAAAAGAGTTGTTCATTCCACTAAACCTTTTAAAATGATTACAAATTGTCCTTCTTGTAATTCTTTGTTACAAAAAGATAATAACGAAATTAATTATTTTTGTATTAATTCGGAATGTAATGAACAACAATTACAAAAAATAATTCATTTCGCTTCCAAAGAAGCTATGGATATCAATATTTTAGGTTCCCAAACGTTAACTATTTTATTCCAAAAAAAAATTATCCAAAAAATTTCTGATTTATATAATCTTAAAGACAAAAAACAACAATTATTGCAATTACCTTTTTTTGGTATTAAAAAAATTAATAATATTTTAGAGGGTATAGAAAATAGTAAACAAAAATCTTTTGATCGAATTCTATTCGGATTAGGAATAAAACATGTAGGTAGTAAAATAGCTAAAATTTTAGCTAATAACTTCTCTAATATATATAATTTAAAAAAAGCTACAATAGAACAACTAACCTATATAAACGAAATAGGACAAGAAATAGCTAAGAGTATACATAATTTTTTTAATGATGAAAAAAATATTCAAGAAATTATTCAATTACAAAAACATCAATTAAATTTTTGTAATCAGAATAATATTAATAATATTGATGAGAATTTTTTTAAAAACAAAAAAATTATTATTACAGGAACATTATCTCAATATACACGTTCACAAATAATTCAACATTTATCACAATTAGGAGCTTTAATAGTTACTAATATATCTAAAAAAACTAATTATTTAATTTGTGGACAAGATTGTAGCCAAAAAAAATTAGAAAAAGCTAAAAATCTAAAAATTACTATTATTCAAGAATTAGAATTTTATAAAATTTTGTTACAAAATAAAAAGAAAATTTAAAAAGGTAGTGTAATTATTTAAAAATGCAAAATATCGGTATCGATTTAATTGAAATTAATAAAATTATTCAAATAGGATTAGCATCAATATCTAATCGTATTTTATCTATGTCAGAATATCAAATTTATAAAAAAATAAATTCTTTAAAAAACAAGAGTTTTTTTTTAGCAGGAAGATGGGCTGCTAAAGAAGCCATATTTAAAACCTATCGAAAAGGTAACTTAACCAATAATTATTGCGATTGGTCTATATTAAATGACAAAACAGGAGCTCCTTATATAATAGATAAATATAATAATCAATTTATGATATCTATTACTCATACCGACAAATATGCTTTAGCTTTTGTTATTATGTTATGATTTTAAATTAATTTTAAATTAATATAAAATATCCAAAAAATATTTGTAATCATCAATGTTATAAAATAATTTTAATTTAAAGCTAGATTTAACCAAACAAACATATTATAATAATATCAATTTATCAAGAATAGAGCGAAATATATATTCTATTCAAATCATAATTTAAGATTAAATAATTAATAATTTTTTCAAAATTAAGAGATATAGTAAAAAACAACACAAAATAAACTTAATCAATTAATTTCAAAGCAATTCATTAATAAAAAAGATCAACTTAATTATTGATCTTTTTTTAAATATTGAATTATCTAAATAACTATCAATAAATATTTTTATATCTTAATTAATATATTTATATTTGTTGTGAAACCATTTTATATGCAATATTTTTTTATTCTGTTAGAATAATAACGCCTATCCAGAAAATAAACCAATTCGAGATATAACAAATTAATACAAAATTATAATAAAAAATCAATATGTAAAATAGATTATTTATATTTTTTTATTCAAGTGAACAAACATTAAACAATCTATGTTATAAGAATAGATTATTTGCGTTTTCATATAAAGTTTATCTTTCTGATATTTATTACAAAAAGCCACACTAAACTCTCTTTTTGCGTTACAACTAGTTATCGTGTTCATCGTGACCAAAATTACTTTTTAGTCCCTTAAAATCTTATCTTTTCTCGTAAAAAAAACTTATTTGATGTATTTGTTGAATAAAATTTGACTGTTACTATTTTTTTCAAGACAAAAGAAAAAATTATTTTACTTCTTCACTTATTAGTGAACCAAAAAAGTTAAAAACTCATGAAGAATATGATCAGCAAAAACGTTTATTTCGTAAAATTAATCCTCATGGTATAGTTCATTATTATGATTTTATTAATAATAAAAACGAAATACATTAGCCAAAAAA
>NZ_JAOSIQ010000025.1 GCF_030586845.1 Candidatus Phytoplasma bonamiae
TTTAACTAGTTATTTTATTTGCGGTTTACTTAAAAATAAAAAAAATTCTATTTATTTAGAAAAGATTGATGATTTAGATAATGATGTTTTAATAGATACAGTTTTAACTCGTTTAAAACAAAAAATATGGGAATTTTGATTAATTTAAACATTATGTGACAACCTCCTATTATTGGAATATTTCATGGTCTTAATTTTGTTATTATTGATTTATTCTTGTTTTTGTTCAGCGATTTTAGCCTCTGTTTTATCGATTATTTCATCTGATTTATTGAGGTTATCATCTAATTTTTCTTTTGATTGTTTCCAGATTTTAACTAATTCAGCAAGGTTATCATCTAATTTATCTTCTGATTCATTAAGGATTTTATTTAATTTATCTATGTTTTCCCACATTTCAGCAAATCCCTTATTATTTTTTTTCCAGCTTCATCTAATTTTTTTCCTATGCGGTCGCAACTTTCGCCTATTTCTCTTAAACTTTGGCCTATTTCTTTATCTAGATGTTTTTTTGCAAAATAAGCGGGAGCAAAACGATCATGACACCAATAATTAGAAAAATAATTTCTTTTATTATTTTTTTTTAAATTGTTCATATTATAAAAACTCCTTGTTTTTGTTTAGTTAATAAAAATATTCATTTATTAATGGCAATCAAAAAGACTCTTGTTTAAAAGAGTCTGGTTATTTGATAAGTATGGTTAAATAAAAAAGACCCTTAGGAAAGGGTATTTACTTGACTAAAAATTAATTTTGTTCTAGGGTTTTATTTAAATCAATTCCAGTTGTTATTTTTAATAATGGTAAATAAAAAAACTCGCATCATTTTAACTTATAACTCCTTTTTATTTGTTCAAAAAATAAAATATTACTACTTTATAAATTTCTTCTAGTATTATTATTTTGTTAATTTTGATCATTTTGGATTTGGTTTAGAATAAGATTAATTTGTCTTTGGTTTTGATCTATTCTGGTTTGAATATTTCTTAAGTTGTCGATTTGTTCTTCCGAAGCGTAAAGAGGTGTGTTATCAATAGCTAACCTCATCTCTTGTGTTAATACAAAATATTCTCTTTCTAACTGAATTCTTGCGATATTATTATCCAAATTTCTTAATCTTCTTTCTTGATCATTTAATTGTTTTTGTTGATAATTTATTATTTGTTGGTGTATTTCTTCCAATTGATTCGATAAAATATTAATTTCTGTCTCTGCAACATGATTAAAAAGAGCATTAATCATTTGTTGAGCCTTTTCGCTTTGTGTTAATAATAAATTTCTAAAAACACTATATTCATTCACATTATTATCAACTGCTGAATTATTTTCCGATACATTGTCATTATTGTTATTCATCGCTATCACTTGATTATTATTTATCATCAGTAACAATTCTAAACTTATCAAAAAAAAGAATGATAAAAGATGTAATAATGTATTTTTTACTTGCATCATTTTTACTTATAACTCCTTTTTTATTTATCCCTCAGCTGAGGTGTGATTTCGTAGAGTTTGTTTAATTGAGAAATAATTGAATTTTTATATTCTTTTTCAACTTGTTCATATCGTTCTTCTAATATTCTTTTGTAATTTTTCGCACTAGATAACAGTTCTTGGTAGTATTCTTGTTCATTTTCTAATTTACCAATTTGAACTTTTATTTTGCCGATTTCACCAACTATTTTCGAAATTTCAGCTTGGATTTTATCGATTTTATCTTTGTTAGCTTTTCTATCAATTTTTAATCTATTAACTTCTTGGCGTTTTTCGTTGCGTTGTTTTTCTAGTTTTTGTTGTTGCGGCTTTAAAGATTCTATTTGAAGTTGAAGAGAATTTAATTGTGATTGGTATTCATCGCATTTATTTTGGTATTCGTTAATGACACTTTTTTCTTTATTTAAATAACCTAAACTAAATCCCCAACTCTTTTTAAGTTTATTGATTGCTTCTTGTTCTCGTTCTGATAAATCAGTTGGTAATAAAGAAAGATTAGCGTTTTCCGTGAAGAGATATTTTTTAATCTTTTCTAAACGCGCCGCAGTTGTTCTAATTTTAGGGATTGGTGGTTCTTTCAGAGAACGTTTCTCCCTAGGAGAAGCGGGGGTCACTTCAGAAGATAATGATTCTGGTGAAGACGCTAGGTTTTTTTCTTTTTGATTTTGGAACCAAAAATAACAACAAACAAGTCCTAAAATAATAAGAAAGAAAATAAAAACCCCATTTTTTTGGAAAAAATTTGATTTATTCATTGTTAGAATAACCTTTCTTAATAATAGTGATAATTAAATAAAATAATTATCATTATTATATACAATTTTATTAATAAAATTATTAATTAAAATAATCATTTATTTAGAATTCTAACCATTTCTGGGATTTTGCCAATTCGTTTTGCTTGGAGACGTTGTTGAACCTGTGCATAACACGGATTTTTTGTTTTAATTGTTCTTTTATAATATCCACATTTTCTCTTTTGTTTTCTAATATTTCTTCTAATTTGGCTTTGTATTCATATAATTTGTCAATGTCGGAAACTTTATCTCTTTCTTTTTCTAATTCTTTGACGATGGTTTGATATTCATTAATGACTGATTCTTCTTTTCGTTCTATTTCTTGAACTCTTGATCTAGATTGCCTTAATTCTTGTGTTAAATTATTTTTGGTTTGACGGATTTTATAATCAGCTATTTTCTGTTGATAATCTTTGTCATCCGCTTCGAGTTTCGTTAAATCACGGTCAATACGAGTACAAATAGAATCATAAGTTTCTTGAGACATCATTTTTAATGTACCAATCAGGATGACAAAAGAGTTCTTGGGCTAAATGAATTATGCGGTGAGTTTCATGAACGGCCAAACCTACTTGGGCAACAGTTCCTGCCACTTTTTTGGTAACTCCACCACCTACTGCTTTCAACATACCTCGGCCTCCAAAAGTGTCCATATATAATTCTGCTCCTTGAAAAAGAGCGTCACGTAAATTACCAAAACTAAATTGATGTTTTTTATCCCAATCATCTAAAGCAGTTTTAGCGGCTTCCGCACCCACACGTAAAATACGTAATTGTTCTTTTTCGATACCGATTAATTTTATTTTTTCATTCACTTCCTCAATTTCTTTTTGGATTTCGGCACGGCGGTCTTCGGCAGATTGAATTTCTTTGTATAAACTTTTTTCTCCATCAGTTAAATCTTTTAGTCTGTCTTCTAATATTCTTTTGTAATTGTCAGCCCGAATTAACATATCTTGGTAGTATTTTTGGTCTGTTTCTAAATTTTTGATTTGAACTTTGATTTTACCGATTTCACCAACTATTTCTAAAATTTCATCTTGGAGTTTTTTAATTTCCGCTTGTAATCTAATTTTATCATCGGGAGAAGCTAACTCTTTTTGTCTTTCTTTGTCTTTGATTTCTTTTTCTTTAGCTTCTTTCTCTTGTTCTAATTGGACTAATTTTCCTTTTAAAATAGTGATGTTTTTGTCATTTTGATCTAAATTTTCTTTTATTTCTTTAATTTTAGCTTCGTTTTTTTCTAAAGCTTCTTTAATTTTTTCTTTAGCTTCTTGGGTAAGGTCTTTTTGTTCAGAAAGGTCTTTTAGTTCTGTTTCACATTTTTCTAATTCTTTTTCCCAATCTTGTTTTAAACCATTGTAGTTATTAATTGTATCACCATATTTGTCAATGGCTTGGTCAATTTTTCCAATTAATTGACCATAATATTTAGAGGAGGGTTCTTTATGACGAAAGCAACAGAAGTAAATTAAACTAAATATTCCTAAAATAATGAAAAAAGTAGTAAGATGTTTTGACCACGAAGGTGATGCAGAACGTTTTTTAAAGAAACTAAACCCACTCCAAACCACCATCGCCATCATAACCCAAGTAAAATAAGATTTTAAATTAATAAAACCTTTTAAAACGTCTATTGGTGATAACATTATTTCTCACCTCCTTTCGATATTAATTGGTTTTCAATTTGATCTAACAAACTAAGATCAGGTGAAATCACTATTTGATAAGCTTGTTTTAAATCACTTTTATCGATTTCATTTCTTGGGGTTTCACCTGCCCCATGGGTTTGAGCAAAAATACTAACTGTGGTTTTTAACAAGTTTTCTAAAGTCCGATTCGCTTTTAAGAATTGTTGATGATCAGGTAAATGTTCTAAAGCTTCATTGATGACTTCATATAAATATTGTTTAGCTTCTTCGCCGTAGGGATTTTTTCTTTTCTTAATTAAGAATTCTAACATTTGTTGACGTTCTGCTTTGTTGCCTGGTTTAATTTCGATATTGTAGGTAAAACGAGATTTAATCGCTTCATCGATCAAATGGTATTGATTAGTGACACCCATGATAAAAATCGGTTTTTGTGGGTTATTTTCCAGGGAAGTCATTTCTATTTTAAATTGGTTCACAACATTCGCGATTTCTGACCCTGCTTCTAACAGCTTTAAATCAGTAAAAATAGTTTCACATTCATCTAAAAAGATGATCACTCCATTACACTCTTCTGCTACTAATCGGGCTATCGTAAATAAATCTTTAACCATTTGGGGAGCAACTCCTTTATATTTTTGGGAAAAGAACGAACTATTTATTTCAAAGAAAGGTAAATTAGTTTCTTTGGCGATCGCTCGCGCGAAAGTGGTTTTTCCTGTTCCTGGACAACCATACATTAAAATCCCAAATGGTGATTCTACTTCCCCAATCCCTTGGTAATTTTCAGGTTTTTTTAAATAATCGATAAAGCCTTGGGCCACTTTTAATTCTTCTTTAAACCCAATTAATTTATCAAAACCGATAAATTTTTGGGAGTCAGCAGGTTGAAAAAAAGTTTCGGGAGGCTGAGGATGAGGGAGGTTGGGAAGAGATTGATTATTTGATAAAGATGGGATTGGGGGTTCAGTTGTTTTGACCCCGTTGGTTTTTAAGTTTTGGATTTCTTGTTCAGATTGCGCGATTTGTTGTTCGGTTTCCATTAAAGCTTGTTGATTAATCCAAACATAAATTCCTAAAAAACAAGTGAAAAAGCAAAGGAAAATGGTTATTAATTTCGATATAGAAGTTGTTTTTGGTTTACTCATCTGATCCTCCTTTCTGAAACCAAAAAAAGACTAAGTTATAATTAACTTAGTCTGGTTTCTTTTAAGATTAAGCAGTTTGAATAATTTTATTTTCAATTGTTTGACTGTCGCCACTCCAAGTATTGCCATCTTGATCTACTAATTCATAGTCAATGATTAAATTTAAACAAGGATCTTTGTGATTAATAAATTGTTTTTGTTCTAATTTAATTTGAATGTCAAGATGACCGTCTTTATTATTTAAAACCATGGGTAAACGTTTGGTATCATCATAGTTGATTCCATTATTTTTAATCTCTAAATTGAAGTATTGCTCAGGATGAGCGAAAGTATTTTCAGTGTCATAGTTAGTAGTTATTTTAAGAAATAAAGGAACGTTGATGTCAAACCCATTTTTTTCAAAATCGCTTGATGATTAATGGTAATAGTATGAATATATTTACTCGGATTTAAATTTGGCATGGGAATTGGGATTAAGATTTTATCTTCATTATTACCGTCTATTCTTTTTACTTCAAAAATTGGCGCATCATTTTCATTCATTAATTTAATTGTTTCTTTCTTTTGTTGGGAAAAATAATTACGAAGAGCCCTAATCCCTCCAATGGTCAAAAAAGCACAAATGATAATGGTAAAAATAGTCAAAATTTTATTTTTGGTTTGAAAATGCATATTTTTTTATTACTCCTTGGTTTGTTTTTTATTTTTTCTAGTTTTTTTCTGGGGATAAATGGTTGTTTTAAGATTACTACGGTCTTTGAAATAGGTACCACGGAAAATTTCGGTCATCGCATCACTCATTTAATAAATTCCTCCTTAAAATGTTTTTTTTATTTATTTTTTTTATGATTTTCAGCGTTAGTTTTTTGTTCTTGTGATGAATTTGTTTTTTCGTTTTTAACTTCTTTTGGTTTGGCATTTTTCACTTCATGTGATGTTAATTCTGGAAATGTTTTTGGTTCATAATTGGCAAACGGAATTCTTTTCTCACAAAATTGAGTAAAAAATGATAATAAGATGAAGAAAATAATTAAGATATCTCTGATTCTTACGAACCAATCTGTTTTTTTTAGATTGGTATTTGTTTCATTTGTTTTCATTAATTCGTTATCTCCTTGATGGTTTATTTTGTTTAATTCATTGTCTTCTTTGTGGTTGGTTAAACCGTGTTTGTTTTATTGTTTATTTTTTTATTTTCATTATTGAAAAACCTCCTTCTTGATTTGATTTTTTTGTTATTTTTTTTAATTGATTTTTCTGTTTGAACTAGTTTTTTTAACCTACTTGTTTTTTTATTTATGGTTTTATTAAAATTTTTTTTGTTTTTGCTATT
>NZ_JAOSIQ010000026.1 GCF_030586845.1 Candidatus Phytoplasma bonamiae
TCAAAAAAAGAAGAAGAAATAGAAACTTTGCGATCACAAATTAAAAATTCTAAAATGCCTATAAATACTCCTCTCCTCTTCAAAAAAACCTCTATAATTAACATAAAAATAGAAAGAAAATAAAAAACTATGTTAATTAAAAAAATCTTTTAATCGTTATCTCAAAATCTTATCTTTTAACCATTGCTTTGCTTGCGTTTATTACCATTATAATCGTTTCTTATGCAATAAAATTATATCTTTTAACAGCCAAAAGAAGTATTTACAACAATTAAAAAAGGAATAATGTGCATTTATCATTATTTAATTACTAATAATCCGAATGAATCATCATGCAACATCTATTTAAATTCTTGGTTAACCAAGTTAAAAAATAATTTTTTTGTTTTAAAAAAACTAGTAATGAACGGTAAAATTTTATTCAACAATTTTTAAAATATTAAATAAGTTTTTTTTAAAAGAAAAGATAAGATTTTAAGAGACTAAAAAGTAATTTTGGTTATGATGAACATGATAACTAGTTGTAACAAAATAAGGGTTTAGTGCGATCAACCTACACTAGGGCTTATTAAGAAACCAACAACGCAGGATAAGCATCGACAGACACCTTAATTTTAATCAAAACCTCCAAACAAAATACCTCATTATGATGGATGATTTACTTATTGAAATTAAAAGATATTTCGCGATAGCTTAAAAGATAAAACCCCCCAAGTTACGAAATGGCTGGAAAAAAGATTTGAAACTGACAATTATTAAAGACAAATTAAAAATTATTTCAAGGAAAATAATTTATAGGTTCTTATCTTACATGGATGAATCGAAAGAAAAGAATTAGAAATAATTCGGACCTATAAAAATTATTTGTAAAGGAATTATTCACTATTTTTGTTTAGATTTAGATACATAATCACCAAATTCATTGTGGGAAAAATGTGAAGTTTGCTTAGAGAATACTCTACTCAACATCTATCATATATTAAACCATACGTAATAAAAATTTATGATATTCAATAGTATAAGAAAAGGAATAATAAGAATAAACAATTAACTATTGACGACATGAAGCTAATAATTTAATAAAAAATCTAATTAAAGAATTAATCTTCTTGTTTAGGATTTTTTATTTATTATTATTAATATGATTTAAAATTTTTAATTAATAAAGAGTAAAATAAAATATTTATTGTAAATAACATAATTATAAAGTAAATTCGACTATATTGTTGAAATAATAATTTCCATGTTTGATTTTTAATCAAACCAAAATTTTTTAAATATTGTTTAATTAAGTTAAAAAATTTGATTTTTTTAGAAAACATTAGTTGTTTTTGTCCAGATATTTTATTTATTTTATTATATAAATATTTTTTTTGTTTCAAATTAATTTCTTCAGTTTCAGTTAAAGTCACGATAGTTCGATCTCTATCTTTAATAACTAGATCTTTATCTTCAAGAGTTTGTTTTTGAGTTTTAATAATTTGATCTTGTCTTGTGATCTTTGTATTTAAATCAGTTTTATCTTGAGTTAAAGCTTTAATAACTAGATCTTTATCTTCAAGAGTTTGTTTTTGAGTTTTAATAATTTGATCTTGTCTTGTGATCTTGTTATTTAAATCAGTTTTATCTTGAGTTAAAGCTTTAATAACTAGATCTTTATCTTCAAGAGTTTGTTTTTGAGTTTTAATAATTTGATCTTGTCTTGTGATTAATCGATCTTTATCGGCTAAGTTTTTATTTGCTTTATTTTGTGTATCTATTAATTCTTGTTTTTTTTGGTTTAATTTTTGTTGTATTTTATCGCGTTCTGTCTTTGTGGTTTTTAATTCTCTTTGTGTTTCATCTACATCTATTAGGATATTATCTTGTAATTTTTTTATATGTTGTTGCAACGTCATTAATTTATTTATTGCATCATCTAATTGAATTCTTATAAAAGAAATATAATGCGGATCGCTTAGAATTTCAGTCATTTCATTTATATCTACTTCAGAAGTGCTCAGAGTCATAGTATAGTAAATTTCTGGAAAAATTTTTTTTTCTAAGATTGAATTGCATAAATTTAATAATAATTTTGTGTTTTCGTATTCTTCCACCAATGATTTCTGAAGATGTTCAATTATTTTACTTTCCGTTGCGTGGGGATATTGATTAAAAATATATTGTAAAAACAAATCTTCATTTGGAATATATTTTGGCATGTTTTTAAATTTAGGTAGTGTTGAGAATGCTTTCCGATATATTAACTCATAATATTTGGCTAATTGATTTCTTTGTCGAAATTGATTTATTAGTTTTTCTTTTAAAATTAAAATTTTTTCTTTTGAGGAAAGATTAGGATTTATCCACAATAACTTGTTATTCTCATTTTGTATCCAATCCCTAGTATTCATAAAATCATGTTCGAGTAGTTGTAATTTCTGATCATCTTTAAGTTGTTCGTCTAATATAGTTGTTCTATATTGTGTTTCTGCTAAAACTGTTTGGATAATCATAATGTAAAATAATATATCTGGCATTTTTTTATTATTTAAAGTTATTTTTATATTTAAAGAATTATCACTAATCATTTTAGGATTTAATTGGTTTTTTAAAAAAATAACATATTTTATCAACCTTTTTTGATTTACTCTATATTTTGTTAATAATCTGTCCGAAAGAATTTTTATTGTTTCTTGTTCTGAAAATGTAGGGTTTGTGTAAATTAAATTTTTCATAAATATTACTTCATCTCGAGGAAGTGTATAATAATATAAATTTTTATCAACTTCTATATGTGCATCTTCTTGCGCTAATACGTAAGCTTTGTGTATTTGATTATTTATTTGAAATTGATTCAATAATCTCTGTTGCAAAATTAAAATTATTTCTTTTGAAGATAGATTTGGATCTATTGAAAGTAATTTTTTTTCATCATCAGACAATTTATTTAGATCAATTGAGGATTTTATTACATCCATTATATTAATTTTTAGTTTTTCCGAATTATTTATTTGTTTATTAGAAGAAAATAATTTGAATTTTTTAAAATTCTTATCTAATTTAAAGAAAATTATTAAGAAAAGATTTAATGACAAAAATAAAATAAAAACTACAATTAATAATTTAATAATTTTATTTTTTAGGTATCTTTCAAACACAATAAAAAACCTTTTTCCGTTAATTTATTTAAATTTTATTAATCTTTTTTTAATGAAAATGCTTTTCAGAATTTATTAAAAACATTAAATGCAAGAAAATAAATATATTTATATAACAAAAAAAATTAATTTTATTAAATTTAAAAAAAAATAATTTCATATAATTATTACATTTGAAATTTATTTACAAAATCAAAATCATTTTATAAAAATTTATTTGTTATGATCATAATTTTAAATAAAAAATATTAGAAAAATATAAAATAATTATAAAATTAATAAATATTTTAAAAAAATTAAATTTAAAGTTTTTTAAATAATAGACCATTAAAATTAAGGAATAAAAAATAAAAAGTATTGAATTAATAGATAATTTAATTTATTAATAATTATTTATTAAAAACCGATTTAAATTAAAAATTTAATTAGAATGCAAAAATGATTATAAATAAAATAAGTATATCGAGTTTATAAACACTAAGTTAATTTTTAATTTAATTAAATATGTAACTAATTCTACCAAATATTAATATTTCCGTCAACATTAAAAAATAATAAAATCCTAAATATTTCCTTTAATTAAATGAAAATTAAAATATGATCTACAAAACAAATCATATATAATTACTTTTACTTAATTTTTATATATGTAACCATTTTATGAATCTCATCCTGGAAATATCATTTCATATTAAAAAATTAAAAATAAAAATTTTTTCAATATTATTTCTTTTCGCAATTAATCATTAAAATTAAGAAAAATATTTTTTTAATCTTTTAAACAAAAAAAGACTAACTTAATAGTTAGTCTTAAAGAATTTTTAAAAAATAAAAAGTTATCTAAATCTTTAAGTTGTCTAAAAATTTGGAAAACCTCATTTTAATACTTTAACAACATTATCTGAAACATAAAATCTTATAATATTTATATAAATTAACATATTTATCAATTGCTTAACTAAAACGCCTAGTAATGTGTTTGATTTATCATTCGGAAATTATTTTATTGAATTTCCATTCTACAGGAATGTTATTCATTATATTTAAACGTGTTGAAAAATCTAAATTTTATATTATTCAAAAAATTATTTAATTCTATAATTAAAATGTTTATTTCTTCTTCGGGTTGATTTTTTCTTTTATTGTTTTTTATTCTTTAATATCATTATCGGAAATCTTCAATTTTCAGAAATATTCATTAATTTTTATGTAGAATTATAAGACATTGTTATCATATCTCAGTATAAAATAACTTATCTTTTCTATTTTTAATTATGAATCTTATTAATTGAATGTACATTTAATCAATCAATAAAATATTTTTTTAATTGAATTAACATAATATAAAAAAATTGAATAAATTAAATATATTTGTTAAATTTTTACAATATATATTTTTAAATAATTAAAAAATTACCATTATAGTTTTTTTAAAATATTCAAAAATAGAGTTATTATTTTGATTATTTTTTAGATAGAAAATTATTTTTAAAAAAGATAATCAATATATAATTATTGAATTTTTTGATATTAATCATTTTAAAATAACTTTTTTACTTTAATTTATTCCAATATATTTAAAAAAATATCATTAACTGATTAATTTTAAAAAAATTTATTTTTTAATAAAATAATGTATAATATTTGATTAGAGAAGAAAAGATTATTATATTTCAATAGCTTCACAAAATGATTATGTAATAAATATTAATTTTTTCAAATTTAAAAAATATTTTCATTTTTGTATATAACAATATTTTTTAATTTATTTATAAAAAATTAATAAATTTAAAATAAATATATAAATTTTTATTTTACAAATTAATTTTAAAATAAATAATATTTAGTATCAAATAATTTAATATATTTTTTGTAAATAAGTTTTTATTAAGGGGGTTTTTTATGTTATTATTCGTTGATAATTTACAATACATATCTATTCTAAATTTATTATTAGTGGTTATAGTTATTATAATTGTTATTATAAATTTTTTCAGAAAAAGAAAAATTTTTAATAAATGCTATATGATAAGAAAGGAAATTAATAAAATTGCTGTATTTTTATCTCAGATGACACAAGAACAAAAACAACAATCGCAATATTCTAAATGGGCTTTAATTATAAATGATAAGTCTTCTGAGATGCAAAAATATTTACTTAGTCATACAAATAATTCATTCGAGATATTAGCGAAAATATTAATTTTGAGCAATTTACCTGTTCTTTTTAATTGTATAAATCAAGTAATATGGAAAATGTTTATTTTTTCAATATTTTTTATAATTCCTTGTATTTTTGAAATTATTAATCATTTTGCAATTATTAAGTATCGTAAAAAATTTCAAGAATCATATTTATTAATAAAACAAATTAGCGAAGATATCGAAAATAAACAAGATTCACAAAATATTAAGCAAAAACACTAATTTTTAATAAATTCAAAGATTTAAATATTTTAATCAAGTTTAATTAAAAACACTTTTACCATCGCAATATTTTTTATTTTTATGCAATATTTTTTTAAGACTAACTAGGAAGTTGGTCTTTTTTTAATTTTGATAACTTTACTCATCTTAGCTTCCTTTTTGAAACCAAAAAAGATCTACTAATTCATAGTCCAAGATTAAATTTAAACGAGGATCTTTTTGGTTAATAAATTGTTTTTGTTTTAATTGGATTTGAATGTCAAGATATCCAACATCTTCACTATTTAAAAACCATTGGCAAAAACGTTTAGTGTTATCGTAGAATCCTCCATTATTTTTAATTTCTAAATTGAAGTAGGCTTTTAGGGTAAGAAAAAGTATTTTTAGTGTCATTATTTAGTTGGTATTGATCAGGATTTAAATTAGGGACATTAACAGGGATCAGAATTTTATCTTCATTATTACCATCTATTCTCTTTACTTCAAAAAAGGGGAACATTATTTTCATGCATTAATTTTTAATAGTCTTTTTTCTTTGATAAGTGAAATAATGACGAAGAGCCTTAATTCCGCCAATGGTAAAAAAAACACAAATGATAATGGTAAAAATAGTTAAAAATTTATTTTTTATTTGATGATGCATATTTTTTTATTACTCCTTTGTTTTATTTATTATTCTTTCTAGTTTTTTCTTTGGGAGATGGTTGTTTTAATATTACTACGGTCTTTAAAATATGTATCACGGTAAATTTCTGTCATCGCATCACTCATTATTGATAAGTTTCTTTTTTAGAAATGGGTTGATTG
>NZ_JAOSIQ010000027.1 GCF_030586845.1 Candidatus Phytoplasma bonamiae
CTCTTCGTAATAAATCATTTAAATAAATAATATTTATTTAAATATCGTTTAATATTTAATAATTTTTATAATATATAGAATATTATAATAAATAATAAAATATCATCTTCAGTTTTCAAAGAAGTAGCAATAAAAATGAACTAACATGGTGGAGGGAGACGGATTCGAACCGCCGTACCTTCCGGAACAGTTTTACAGACTGCTGCGTTTACCCACTTCGCTATCCCTCCGTTTAAATATTATCAATTACAAAGTATTTTATAGTTTTTCTAGTCTAAAAAAACTTACTAATTGATTTTAACATAATTTAACGATAAAAATATATATTTTTTTTTTTTTTTATAAAAAAATTTAAAAATAAAATTCTTTTTTATATGAAAAAATATTATTTTAATCCCTGACTTTTATTATACAAAAAAAGATTAATCTTTGATGAATAATCAGGAATTATTGAATATTATAAATATTGTTTAATATTTTTTTAATTTTTGCATTTTTCTAAATATGATTTTTTTATTAATAAGTGTTTGCAAAATAGTATAAGAATTTCCTATAATCCAATACAAAGATAACATAGAATCGCGAAAAGATAAAAACATCATAAATAAAATCATTATATAACTAAAAAAATTTATTAGTTTTTCCGGCCTAATCATATTAGATTCATTCGGTATCGATAAAACATTTTTATTTTGTATAGTTTCAGAATTATTCCTTATTAATTTATTCAAAAGAAACATACTAAAGCCTGTTATTAAAGTTAGTGATATAGAAAAAAATAAATTATCATTATTATTTTCTAATTGTAAATTTATTACACCTAAAAAAGGCTTTTTATTATAAACTTTAAAAATACCACCAGGAATACGAAAACGACGTAAAACACGGAACATAGCTAAAAATAAAAACATTTGACCAAAAGACATTAATAAGCTAGAAAACATATTTAAATTATACTTTTTATAAACTCGCATAATATCTAAATGCATTTTTTTTATTTCCATAGGATTCTTAGATAAAGAATATTTTGTTTGAATTTTAGTAATTTCTGGTTGTGCCAAATTCATATTAAAAGCAAAATTATTAGTTTTAGTATAAATAGGCCATGATAAAGTTCTAATTAAAATAGTAGTTAATACAATTCCTAATCCTAAATTACCTAATACAAAACCATCTACTCCGTAAGATCCTATAGAAGAAAAAAAATTTAATAAAGAAGCTATAAAAATAATTAAAAAATTCCAAATATAACCAAAACCTAAAAATTTACTCCACTCTAATTTGGACGGCCATTGAATAGGTAAATCTTCTTGATCATTTACAAAAATCTTTAAACCTAATTGTTGATTATCAGAAATATTATTTTTTAAAATAAAAAAATTTAATGTTTTATTTTTGGAATTAGAATTGGAATATTTTTGACGAATAATATTATTATAATTTAGATTAGATATTTCTTTATTATCCTTAAAATCTTTATAAATGTTAAATTTTAATAAATCATTTGGTGTAATTAAACTGATTCTATTTGTTTTAAGTTCAATATTTTTTATGGATAACATTTCAAAATCTTTTTCTTGAACGAAGCGATTTAAAAAATAACTTCTATTAATTCCTGTTATCACTGTAAAAAATTTTTTTAATATAATAATTTTCTTTTCTAAAGAGATATTAGAATTATTAAAACTAAAATAATATTCTAGTCCTAAACATATTTTATTTATTGTTTCTTGTAATTGTTTTTTTACATAATCATTCCAATTTTTACTATCTAATAAATACCATTTTAAATTACCATTATCTTCAAGTTCACAAACAAAAATATCTAAAAATTTCTGACATTCATATAAATCAAAATTTTTTAATTCAAGTAATTTATTAAATAATTTATCATCTGAAATATCGCTATTATTTTCTGTTTTTGTAAAAACTTTTAAATCAATAATATTAGGTTCAACATTAATTTTTTTATTGCTAAAAAAAAACTCCTTAATACTGATAGTTATCAATAAACAAAATAAAAAAATAATTACAAATTTTTTTAAAAAAATAAATTTATCATCACTCATATATACAATAAATATCCTTATCAGGAACTTATAAGACGAGATTTTCTCAATAAAACTGACAATTTTACAGATAAATCGACAAAGTTCAATTTTTTTGCTGTCGGTTTAATAATAATAAATATGGATAGATTATTTGCGTTTCAATCTCAAGATTTATCTTTCTTCTAATATCTATTACAAATAGCCCCCATCTAAACCGGACAAGCAAGTTTCCAAGCATCCGGCTTTCCATAATTTATCGATAAACCATAAATTACTAACTTCTTTCGCCCTATCAAGGTCGTTAACCTTGTTCTAGGGAGGACGATTAGCTTAATTATTCCAAATTAAGTTTTACTCCTCCGACTACTAAGAAGTCGCTTTCTCCTTGGGCTATAATGACTTTAATCTCATTATTCGTTAATTTAATAACTCGCCTTTAGGATTCTCCAAGTTACGCTAAATATCAACCTTGATTCCTTAGGGGAAGTAACCATTTTATTCATGGTGAGATTCCAGGTTGGTTAAGTGATAAACTATCCAATATATCCATCTAATATTGATATACTCTAGACTATTCGGTTACAGTAGTTTGCGAAATAGGTTTCATTATTACATCTGCTTATCTTCTTAGGCCATTTCAGGCTTACCCTTAGAACCATTCGGTGGCGGTGTCTTATTGACTAACTACTTCATCGCAACCCGCTTTTAAGAACTGCTGTAATTCTTGATGGTTTCCTTTCAAGAACCGTTCTTAGCCTGTCAGTGTTTATCGCACTGGTGATGGGTTAGTTCACTCGATATTTAGGCCTCTTTGGCGCCCATCGATAAATGATAATAATTCTATTAAATTATGTGTTTTTTTTAAAGCACATTTTTTAGCTGCTTGAGAACATATAAAACATAATCGAGGATTTGGCGGATAAAACAAATTGCGGGAGATGTTTTCGTGTTTTAAATTGATAATATCTAAATCCAATAAACGAAAACAAATATGAGTTTTTTCTAAAATTAAAAAATTTTTTTTAATTTCTATTAATTTTGACATTTCTGCAGTAATCAAAACTATATTAACGTAAAAACCGGCTTTATCAAATAATATTCTAAAATCATTACAACCTAAACATATTTGTTTTTTTTGTAAAAAAGGTATTATAATTCTTTTCATAAATAAATTAAAAAAATCAAAATATAAAGGTTTAAGTTTAATTATTCCCGGAATATTTAAATTAATAGTTAACAGACCTTTTTGATAATAATTTAACATTTTAAGTTGTAATATATATCTGTCTTCTTTGGCTTTTAAATATTGATTTATCGTTTTATAAAACATATCAATTATATAAACCTAAACTATAATTTGACAAAAATTAAAATAAAATATTATCTTTATTTTACTTTATAAACGGTATCAATTAAAGTGCCATCACGATACTCAATCAAAGCAATAACACGATTAGTATCATAATCAATTGGTACCGGTTTACCTACAATACTATAAGCCAAGTCACGTAATTCACAAATATCTTTAACAACTATTCCAGCTGACTTTAACCACATAAGCAAATCAGTTCTTATTGGATTTACAGAAATACCTAAATCAGTTACTAACACATCAATAGTATTTCCTGGAGTAACTATTGTTTGCACACGATCTACTATAGAAGAAATTCGTCCTCGAATTAAAGGAGCAGCAACAATAGAAATTTTACTACCGTATGCTACATCACTGTGACCTCCAGAAGCTCCGCGTAAATATCCGTCATTTCCTGTAATAACATTACAATTAAAATTAACATCTATTTCTAAAACACTTAAAATACCAAAATCTAATTTATTAACAGCACAACCTTTAATGAAAGGATTAGCATAAAAAGAAGCTGACATTTCTAAATGATTCGGATTGTTTTTTAAAGAATCAACCGCTTCTAAATCAAAAGACTGAACATCTAACAATGTATTAACTAGTCCTTCTTTTAATAAATCTACTTCTAATTTAATAATTCCTCCTAAAAAAACAGAAGATTTTATTTGCTTTCGCCTCATTTCATCAGATAAAATTACTAAAGATGCTTGAGAAGCCCCGCCAGTACCTGTTTGAAAAGAAAAACCATTTTTAAAATAAGGCGTGTTTTTAATAACTTTAACAATATTTTCGGCAATAATAATTTCTTTGGGATTGAATTTAGAATGAATTTCTCCTGAAGAAATTTTTTTATTATCACCGATTACTTCCACTTTAACAACATAATCAACATAAATTTGCGGAATAGAAATAGGATTATTCGGATAAGAAACCAAAGTATCTGTGATAATAATAGTTTTATCAGCATATTGCGCATCTACAATAGCATAACCTAAAGATCCTACACAAGAATCACCTATAACACCATTAGCGTTGCCCATCTCATCACTGCTTGAAGCAGCTAAAAAAGCAACATTAATATAAGATTGTCCTGTAGTAATAGACCGTGCTCTACCGCCGTGAGATCTAATAATAACAGGCTTTGTTAAAAGACCTTCGGAAATAGCATTTCCTAATTCTCCCCTTATAGCTGAACCTTCCAAAGAACTTACGATACCGTCTTTAATATATTTAATAAAACAATCATGAGACTTTGTGAAAGAAGAAGCTAAGACAGTTAAATTTTTAATATTTAATTTTTTGATAGCTTCCATAACTTGTTGAAAAGTTTTATCACCATGTCTAAAAGCATGATGAAACGAAATAGTCATACCATCTTTTAAACCGCTTTTAACAATAGCTTCTTCTAAAGAATTTAAAACTTTATTATTGGAACAATTATATTGATTGTTTTTAATTTTAGTCATTGCACCAACACTATTATTATCAATTTTAAAATCATAAAGTGCATTGTTATTATGATTATCTATTTTTTTTGAATTTTTCTTAAATTGTTCTATCATTGAATTATTCCTTTTTTTATTAATTAACAATTTGAAAATCACTTAATTTTATTAAATATTTTTTAATCGATAAAACTATTTATAAATAAGTTTTTATCATTCAATAATATTATATTTCTTAATTTCTTTTAGTATAACTTTTAATAATATTAAAATCAGAAAAAACAAAAAATGTCAAACATTGAAAATAATAACAACATACTTTTTAACAAATGTTGTTTTTAAATCATTTAAAATGGATTTACTAAATCGTATAAAATACCTTATATTTTAAATTTATTCTTAAAGTGTAAAACAATAAAAAATAAATTTGTTATTAATCTTCTATGCTAGGATTCGGAATATTAGCTTTTTGTAAAACATTTTCTGCATATTTTATAACTGGTTTATCAATCATTTTACCATCAATCGCGAATACACCTTGATTTTGCAAACGATATTTCTTATATAAAGTTAAAATTTTTAAAGCTTCTTGAATTTCTTTATCACTAGGTTGGAAAACTCGATTAAGAATAGGTAATTGATCAGGATGTATAGCAGATTTACCGTTAAAACCCATTTCTTTTACTAAAATAGCTTCTTTTTCTAAACCTTTTGAATCAGAAACATTATCATAAATAATACGGATAGATTAATTGCGTTTTATTCAGCAATTCGTTCTTGCTGTTTTATTTACAATCAGCCCCCGTCCAAACCGGACAAGCAAGTTTCCCGGCATCCGGCTTTCCATAATTTACTCTCTTTCGAGAACTAATTTCTCCTCGCGGTTAATTAGCTATTTATTCCTATTGTTCTTATTCTTTCTGATATCATGTATTTGCTGATTGGTTATCTTACGATGACAATCTTTACACAATACCTTTGTTCTTTTATTCATGACACTTTGGTAATGCGCATTGCGAATTGTCCCAATGTGATGAATTTGAAGTTGGGATGTTTTATCGCAATTCTCACAACGTTCCGCTTTTAGACGGTCAGTTAGATGGGTGCGACCTTGGAATATATATTTGTTAATGGTAATGTCCGGGTTTCCCTTGTAATTACGCATTTTTTTTATTCTGTCCCAAGAGTAAA
>NZ_JAOSIQ010000028.1 GCF_030586845.1 Candidatus Phytoplasma bonamiae
TTACGACTACTAAACAGATTCTTTATCCTTGACCATCCAGACATTTCCAGATTAGTAAACTTAATTACTTAGTTTTAGGATTCTCCAAGTTACACTAAATTTCTACCTTAATTCTTTAGGGGAAGTAACCTTCTTATTGGAAGGCTGATTCCAGGTTTTCTTTTTGATAAACTATCCAACACTAACGGCATATATCGATAGACTCTGGACTGTTCGTTTAAGCAACTTCCGGAACAGGTTTAATAATTACATCAATTTTCCTTCTTAGGCCATCTCAGGCTTCTCCATGGAATTATTTGGTGGCGGAGTCATCTTGACTAATTTGCTTTCGTCGCAACCCACTTTTATGGTCTGCTTTAATCTAACTTACTTTCGTTTGTCAGACCGACCATATCCTTTCAGGGTTTATCAGCCCTGACTATTGGTTAAATAGTACGAAATTTAGGCCTCTTTGGCGCCCCCATTATTATTATAAAAATTTTGTAATTCTTCAATAATCATTTGTGGCTTTAAAGTAGTTGCTGCTGAATCAAAATAAATTAAATTTGGATTTGTTTTAAAAATAGGGAAATAATTACGAAATTTATTAGTCATATCGATATCTAATCTTTTATTGATCAAATTTCTTAAGAATATCGTATTTAAGTTGTTCAGGATTTTGAACTATAATATAGTCATAATTAGGTTGACCTGTCTTTAATAAAGTTTTTTGAACTTCTTTATTTCTTAAAAACCATTGCATTGCTTGAATATTTTGATTATTTTGAGAATTTTTTTTAGCAGCTAAAATAATAGCATATGATGAAAAAACAATATCTGTGGGTTCTTCGTTTTCGTTAATGCCCAAACCAATAGATCCTAAACGTAAAAAATTAGTATTTTTTCTCATTAATCCTGGACAATTAATAGCTAAATCATATTGATTATAATCATCAAATAATTGAGCTACTTTAAAAATATTATCTGTCTTAATAAATTTTAAGTTAGAAATGTTTTCAATATCTTCTAAAGATAAATTATATCCTTTTTTTTCAATAATTTGTTCATCAATTTTAATTAAATTTAATTTTCTTAATAATAATAATGAACGTGATAAATCGCAAGGTGCTGTAAATAAATCATTAAACGGAGCAAATAGAACTCTAGCATTTTTTATTTTTTTGACATCTTCTAAATTTCTAATGTTTAAAGGACTTTTTTTATGCGAATATAAACCGTATTTAGGATGAAAAAAAGGTTCAATCATTTCTAAACGTTCTAAAGGTTCGGGAATAAAATAGTTATTATAGATATGGATAGATTATTTGCGTTTCGATCTTAGAATTTGTCTTTTTGATAACTATTACAAATAGCCCCCATCCAAACCGGACGAGCAAGTTTCCCAGCATCCGGCTTTCCATAATTTATCGATAAACAATAAATTACTGACTTCTTTCGCCCTATCAAGGTCGTTAACCTTGTTCTAGGGAGGACGATTAACTGGATCATTCCAGATCCAGTTTTACTCCTCCGACTACTAAGAAGTCGCTTTCTCCTTGGGCTATAATGACTTTAATCTCATTATTCGTTAATTTAATAACTCGCCTTTAGGATTCTCCCAGTTACGCTAAATATCAACCTTGATTCCTTAGGGGAAGTGACCATTTTATTCATGGTGAGATTCCAGGTTGGTTAAGTGATAAACTATCCAACACAAAAGCCTTATATTGATAGTCTCTGAACTGCTCGCTTATAGTAGTTTGCGAGACAGGTTAAGAAATTACATCTGCTTATCTTCTTAGGCCATTTCAGGCTTACCCGTAGAACCATTCGGTGGCGGTGTCTTTTTGACTAACTACTTCATCGCAACCCGCTTTTAAGAACTGCTGTAATTCTTGATGGTTTCCTTTCAAGAACCGTTCTTAGCCTGTCAGTGTTTATCGCACTGGTGATTGGTAAAATCACACGATATTTAGGCCTCTTGGGCGCCCGCTTTCATTGTATGAAAATTATTAGCAATATTAAAATCAATAATTCCCTCTTTTAAAGCATCATTACAATTTACTTGATATTTTTCTTTTAATTGGTTTTCGTCGAAAATTTGCAATTCAAAACCAATTTGATTTATTAAATGTTTAGTTTTTTGTAAAGTTTCTAAAGTAGATGGAAAATTGGTAGCTATTTTTATATTTTTTTTGAATTTTCTTTCACAATTGCATGATTGACAATTAAACATTTTTTTAATGGACCTTCTTCTTTTTATATATTTTTTATATTTTTTATAACCAATTTTGAACAATTCTGTCTTTAAGTTGTTCCGGATTAGAAATCATTACATAATCAATTTCTCCGTTAGTTTTTTGATTAGCATGAAATTTTTTAACTTCTGGATTTTGTAATATTTGTTTTAATAAATTAATTTCTTGACTATCTGCATTGCTTTGACGTGAAATTAAAGCTATAGCATATGATTCTACTAATTCATCTTGAGGCTCTTGATCATTTGAAATATTTGAACCAATTCGAATAAAGTCTTCGTTATATTTCATAAAAGCTGGCCAATTAGCCATTAAATCAAATTCGTCTGGTTGTTCGAATTGATAAGGTATTTGTGAAGTTTTAATAAATTGCAAATTATATGGATTACTAATATCTTCTAAATTAATAGCTAATTTTTTAGTTTTAATAATATGTTCTGGAATTTGAATTAATCCTAAATTTTTTAATAATAAAAGCGAACGAGACATATCGCATGGTTGAATAAAAGCGAAAGACACAGCTAATAATACTTTTAAATTTTGATATTGTTTAACTGTTTCTAAATTAGTTAAATTTTTTTTATTTTTACGATTTATAATATGGATAGATTATTTGCGTTTCGATCTCAGAATTTGTCTTTCTGATAACTATTACAAATAGCCCCCATCCAAACCGGACAAGCAAGTTTCCCAGCATCCGGCTTTCCATAATTTATCGATAAACCATAAATTACTGACTTCTTTCGCCCTATCAAGGTCGTTAACCTTGTTCTAGGAAGGACGATTAGCTGGATCATTCCAGATCCAGTTTTACTCCTCCGACTACTAAGAAGTCGCTTTCTCCTTGGGCTATAATGACTTTAATCTCATTATTCGTTAATTTAATAACTCGCCTTTAGGATTCTCCAAGTTACGCTAAATATCAACCTTGATTCCTTAGGGGAAGTAACCATTTTATTCATGGTGAGATTCCAGGTTAGTTAATTGATAAACTATCCAATATTTTATATATATATCGATAGATTCTAGACTTCTCGATATTAGTAGTTTACGAGAAAGGTTATATGGATCACACATCTTCTTATTCTTCTTAGACCATTTCAGGTTTACCCTTAGAACCATTCGGTGGCGGTGTCTTTTTGACTAACTACTTCATCGCAACCCGCTTTTAAGAACTGCTGTAATTCTTGATGGTTTCCTTTCAAGAACCGTTCTTAGCCTGTCAGTGTTTATCGCACTGGTGATGGGTTAGTTCACTCGATATTTAGGCCTCTTTGGCGCCCTATAAACCATATTTAGAATGATAAAAAGGTTGTATATAAGAAAATAATTCTTTATTTTGTTTCTTTAAAAATTCATTATAAGCTTTGAAAACATGTACATTAGTATAAATTAATCCATCTATAGAACCATCAGATAATTTATCAATACTTTCTTCGGTCCAATCTGTTTTAATCACATGCAAATCTATTCCTTGAGAAAAATAAATTTCTTTAGCTTTATTTAAAGTATTTAATACGGCTTGTATTGGACTAGCAACTTTTATAGTTTTTACCTTTGTTTTATTGAAATTCATATTTTTTTTCTTTCTAAAAAATTAAAAACAAAATTTGTTTTATAAATTATTTTAATTACAGTTAATAATAAATAATATTAATTAAGTTATATTAAAAATTTTGATACAATGTGGGTTGAATTTGAAAATGTTGATAATTATTTAAAATCTTTGAAATAGGGCATTTTTGATGAATAATATTCATAATATCTTTTGTTTCATCCAATGATAAGTCTTTGATTCCGCAAACTAAACTAATATCAAAATAAACCTCTTTTTTCTCAATATAACTTTTACACAAAACTTTTATTTTAAAATCATAATGATTTAAATATTTATGTGTGGTTTTATAAAAATAGAGATAGATTATTTGCGTTTCAATAACTGGATTTATCAACTAGTTATTTATTACAAACAGCCCCCCTCTAAACCGGACAAGCAAGTTTCCCAGCATCCGGCTTGCCATAATTTATTGATAAACCATAAATTACTAACTTCTTTCGCCCTATCAAGGTCGTTAACCTTGTTCTAGGGAGGACGATTAACTGGATCATTCCAGATCCAGTTTTACTCCTCCGACTACTAAGAAGTCGCTTTCTCCTTGGGCTATAATGACTTTAATCTCATTATTCGTTAATTTAATAACTCGCCTTTAGGATTCTCCAAGTTACGCTAAATATCAACCTTGATTCCTTAGGGGAAGTAACCATTTTATTCATGGTGAGATTCCAGATTGGTTAAGTGATAAACTATCCAATACCTATGTTTTTTATCGATAGCCTCTAGACTGCTCGCTTATAGTAGTTTGCGAGACAGGTTAAGAAATTACATCTGCTTATCTTCTTAGGCCATTTCAGGCTTACCCTTAGAACCATTCGGTGGCGGTGTCTTCTTGACTAACTACTTCATCGCAACCCGCTTTTAAGAACTGCTGTAATTCTTGATAGTTTCCTTTCAAGAACCGTTCTTAGCCTGTCAGTGTTTATCGCACTGGTGATGGGTTAGTTCACTCGATATTTAGGCCTCTTTGGCGCCCACATAGTAATAAAGATAGACAAAATAATTCTTTAGGATTACTAATTTCTGAACTATTAGCGAATGCTGAATTAAGCTTCGTTTTTAATCCTTTGTGAATAATCCCTATATCTTGTAATTTGGGTTCATAATAAGCTATAATTTCTATTTGTTTTTTCATTTTTATATCCTTTCTTTTGAAATTTAATGATTTATTAAACTCTATTTAATTAATTTTCTAAATATATTTGTTTTAATTTATTATTTTTTATAACTAAATTAAAAATATTCTCATTTAGTAAATAAATTCCATGATCTGGATTAAGATCATCATTTTTTATTTTAGTTAAGATATTTAAATTTAAAAATTTTTTAGTAATTGGTGATTGATTAGTTAAGGGAAAAGTTTGATTTTTATTTTTAATAAAAGTTTTTAAAACTTCTTGTTCTAAAAGATTACAATTTAATAAATAATGTTCGATTTTGTAATTAAAGTTAACTCGATACACTAAATTCATAATTATAAAAGCTAATATAATCACAAATATAATTATAATACGGATAGATTGTTGGCGTTTCGTCGATAAGATTTATTTTCATCAACTATTACCAACAGCCCCCGTCCAAACGGTGCGAGCAAGTTTCCCAGCACACCGCTTTCCATAATTTATCCCTGTTCCGGGTTTAACTTCGTGT